>DASYNQ010000054.1:0-4154 GCA_036008425.1 Methylocella sp.
CTCATGCCGCTGCGCATCTGAATATCCGCGCCGCGCTAGTTATGGAAAATAGCGTGATCAGCTCCGCGCCGCGCGATGACATCGCTAGGATGTTAACAGATGCGATCGCCGACCTTAACAACGTAACCACTACTATCGCGAATCCGGAGACAAAACAATGAACGCAATTAGTAAATTTCTCACCGCCGTCGTCTATACGGTCGGGTTTCTGGCCATTGTCGCAATGATCGGCTTTATCTGGTTAATGCTGTTAGCATCCATCGGCCCGCTGGCCCTTGTGCTCATCTTCCTGGCCGGACTTGCAGCGGCTATCGCTCACAACAAAGGGAAAGAGTTCCTCAAGTGGCTTTTCATTGGAACACTCTTCCCCGGTATCGCGGTCATCGCCGCAATTGCAATCCGCAGGGCACCGATCGTTGTCCATGTAACAAGGGATTAAACCGTCCCCTGCCTTGTTTGCGATTCGGTCGCGTTGCCACCTACAGCTAGACAGTTCGCCTGGGTAAACCAAGGATCGCCACGCGAGTCGCCGACGTCTTCAACGCTTAATACCCGATAAGTTCCATCCGCCGAAATATCGCCGCGAAACTGCGAAAAGCCGGGCTCATTCAGATTTTGAAGGCTCGTTGGGCTTCCGATCGTTAAAAAGGGCGTGATCCGTTGAATTGACTTTTGGTCTATTTGAACAATGGAATTCTTTTGAATCGCAGGATTCAAGAGGCACCTAACATTGATTCCGCTGCCGGTTTGGGCCGGAAGCCCAACCATGCCGGTGTCGCTATTCAGGACGATCGGGCTTCCCTTGCCCGGATCATTCTTCTGGGTAATATGGATTTGCGGGTTGATGGCATCATAGTGGAAATCGCCGCCAACAGACGTCGCCAACGTTCTGAAAAAATGCCTGACCGGACCGAACATTGTCACGCTGCGCGGGTATTTGAGAGCTTGCAACGCTTGGGTTGGGATATTTCCGGCTTGCATCCCCGGACTCGCTTTTAGAAGCGTATTATAAATGTCGAGGCCCGTCGAGCCTGCCTTTAATGTCGTATTCACATGCGCAATATTGTGCGTAGTGTCGTCGGAAGTGGCGTAGATCGTTGTCGTCGTGTCCGTGGCATTTGCCTTGCCGAGATTTACCTGGATGACCTTGCCGGAAAAAATAACACCAATATTATCACGATATCCCGCTGAGAAAGTAACGGTTCCACCGCCTCCGCTCTTTGCAAGAGATTGGATTGACGCGGCGGAATCCTTATTCAAATTGTAAAGCGTGAATGTCCCATTATTGGGAACCCCGACGATCCAGGACTTGCAAACGAAAACAACACGAAGATCGCCGCTGAATGTTTTCCCGGCCGCCTCAAGTTTCCAGGCGCGGAGCCATTGTCGGCTCATGATGCAAAAGCCGTCGTGTTACGAATAAGCGTCGCGAGTTTTGGACGCTCCAGCGGCCGTTCCGTCTTGTCCACCGGAAAGTTGCCTTTTACATTCACCGCAACGTTCGAATTAACCACGCGATGATCGTGAGCCTCACTATTTGCTAATTGTCGAGTCCCAAGCGGCTTTCCCATTAAGCTCGCCAGCCGATTGTGCAAATCCGGCATGGAAAGGAGAGAATGAAGCTCCGGATGAAAATCATGAAACTTGACGGCCTTAGGATCAAATGCAGGTTTATGCGGGTCACCCTGGCCAGGAATTATAGCAGGCATTTTCGCGGCTGCCTTTCCGACCTCACCAATTGCTTTTCCGACACGCGCGATCCCTGCCAGGGTCTTATCCGTCCCAACATCCCTATGAGTTGCGGAGTTATAACCCTCGGCACGCTCGAAAGCCGACGCTGCGAGGGCGCCTTCCTCGGGTGTTTTCGCCTCTCTTAAAAGCTTGGCGGCGGCTCCCGCCGCTTCAGCCTTGCCTTCCCGAACTTCTCGCACGACAAGATCAAGCTGCGCATCAAAATCAGGGTTTCCAAAAAGCGAGCCCGCTCTTGAATGCGACCATTGCGCAATACCGTAATGGCCACCGCCTATCGCATTCTCGGCAGTCGGCCCTCCAGTAGCTTCAACATTAACCCACCTGGAAATCAGGCCCTTTGCGCCGGCGTCGGAAAGACCGCCTTCTATCAGCTTGTCATAGGCGTGTTTCTGCCGCTCGGGCGTCCACCAGCCCTCTTCCCCTAGGTTGCGGCTGCCGCCGCCACCGGCGCCCGCCGTACCGGCGCCGGTACTACCCGCCTAGATCGCCAGCGGACCCGCCTGTGCTGGCTTGCGCCGGGCTAATCAGCCCCATGGCGCGCAGGGCGTCAATGATCACCTGAAGCGGCTTCATCGCCCATTCCATGGCAGCATGCATTGCATTGCCGACCTGCTTGGCCAATGGCTCAAGAGCTTGAAATGCAGCCACCAGCGCCTTGACGCCTTTGCCGCCTGCGTCGCCAACAACCTCCATGATTTTATCAACGAGCCAATTCAGGCCATTCACAATCTTTGCGAATTCTTCCCATGAAGTATTGATCCCCTCGACAATCCCCTTTGCCTGAGTTGTCCCGATCGCGACAAGCCAATCCTTATTCCTGACGAGCCATGTATCGGTCTTTTCCAGCAATCCAGACATCGCGCCCATCAAGGGACCGGACGCCTGCTCCGCCATTTCCTTGAGATGCGTCGTTATCGCGTTGAAATCCGCATTTAGTTTCGCGGATTTCTTGCTTAAATCGTCAATCCATCCGGTTTCTTTCAGCTTGGCGTCAAACGCCTTGTGCATCTTCGCGACGCGATCCGGAATGAGTTCATCCGGACTAATACCCATCAACTGAGCGCGCTGAATTGCGGTCGCTTGCGCGGCGCCGCCCTTGGCATATTGCGCGGATAATTGATCAATCGCCACCATTAGGGAATTAACGGGATGCGCGACATCAAACGGAACCTTGAACCAGTTCGCAAATGCGCCAATCCCGGCCGTCGATTTTATATAATCGGTGAATGTTTTTAATTCCGCCGCGCCCTCGCCGGCCTTGCCGCCCGCCTGCTCGATCGCAAAGCCGAAAGCGTTCATGTCCTTGGCTGATGACTGCGCCGCTTGCGCCGCGTAGAATAACTCCCCGAGATTCTCGCTAATCTTCTTAACCGCGAAGCCGATGCCGGTGGCAGCCGCCGCCGCGGCGGCGCCAAGTGCCGCAACCCTCTTTTCGACAGAAGCAACCGTTTCGTCAAAGTGCTTCTTGCTTGGATCATCGACCTTGAAGACCAAACGCACCAAAAAGGAACTTAAAACATCATCCATTATGCCGTTTTCCATTCGCGCAGGGTATGCGATTGCAGACCACGCAGCTGGCGCGCAATTTCCGAGGCCGCGCTATGCGGATCTGTTGATGCTACTTCGATATTGACGTTTTGATTCCGTATTCCGTCATGGCGTGAGAGAGACGGCCGCTCTATGTCATGCGGTTTGTAATTAGCTAGCATGGCAATTTGCTGACGCGCATTCGAATGCGTGACGAGCGCGGCCATGGCGGCATGCGCGCCAGCAAGAAAACTCTGATGCTCTTTCGCATCCGGCTTCTTTGTTTCTTCCATGATCGGTCCCAATTCCTGAATCGGCGGCGAAAATTGCGGCCCCGGCGACCGACGCTTGCCGCCGATGTCATAATGCATCAAATCGGGAACTCCGCTTCCCCGCGACGTGCCGAACTGAGCACCATGGGCGAAGCGCGGCGCTAAGCCAGGATACCGCTTCAGCATTTCGCCATAAGTGTATCGCGCGAGCCTCCGATACATTCCAGTTGTATCAGCGCCTCTATTTGGAATTGCCTTCCCATCGGGACCTATAATGTTAACGTCAACGGCTTCTCCGAGACGATGCTTGGATCCGGCACTTCCATGCGTTGGGCTGTATCCGGAAAAAGGCTCGACCCGATATCCGGCCGGCAAGTGCGCGGCGCCCGCCGCTAAAGAGTCCATCAGCCGCTTGTCAACACCGGCAATCTGCCCTTCGCGACCCGCCGCCGGCGTGAGAGAAGCCGCCGTTCCAACGCCCGTGATCGCCCTTCCGTCGCCCGTCGCCGCATCGTTCGACGCGCGGCCAGCATAGGAGCCAGCATGCCCAAACCGCCCACCACTGCCCGGCGCACCCGGTGCCTGGACGCGACCCATGCCCGG
>DASYNQ010000055.1:0-9552 GCA_036008425.1 Methylocella sp.
GGATTGGAACGCGAAGCGCGATGATGAGACGGGACTATTACGAAATTCTTGGCGTTTCCAAAAGCTGCACGGACGCCGAGATGAAATCGGCTTTCCGCAAGGCGGCGATGCAATGTCATCCCGACCGCAACCCTGGCAATACAGAGGCCGAAATTCAGTTCAAGGAACTGAACGAAGCCTATCAAGCATTGTCGGATTCGCAGAAACGGGCGGCTTACGATCGCTACGGTCATGCCGCCTTCGAACATGGCGGTTTCGGAACCGGAGGCGATGGTTTCGCGGCGTCGATGGCGGATATATTTGACGACCTTTTCGGCGATGTGATGGGCGGGCGGCGCGGCGGCGGACGCAAGGGCCCCGCGCGCGGGTCGGATCTCCGCTACAACCTGGACATTTCGCTCGAACAAGCGTTTCACGGCAAGACGGCATCGATTAGCCTGCCGGCCTCGGTCCTCTGCGAGGCCTGCGCGGGTTCCGGCGCCAAGGCTGGCGCGAAACCGAGGCTTTGTCCCACCTGCGGCGGGCTGGGGCGCGTGCGCGCGCAGCAAGGCTTCTTCGCGATCGAACGGACCTGTCCGCATTGCCAGGGGGGCGGCGAAATCATTGACGATCCCTGCCAGGCCTGCGGTGGCTCGGGCCGCGTCACCCGCGAACGCCGCCTGTCCGTCAATATTCCACCTGGCGTCGAGGACGGGACGCGGATCCGTCTCGGCGGCGAAGGCGAGGCGGGGGCCAAGGGCGGCCCGGCGGGTGATCTTTACATCTTCGTGTCGACGAAGCCGCATCCTTTTTTTCAGCGCGACGGCGCCGATCTTTTCTGCCGCGTTCCGATCTCGATGGTCCAGGCGGCGCTCGGCGCGGAAGTCAGCGTCCATACACTTGATGGCGCCACGGCCAAGGTCAAAGTCCCGGAAGGCACTCAATCCGGCAAACAATTCAAATTGAAAAATAAGGGCATGCCGGTGTTGAGATCGCGCGACACCGGCGATCTTTATATCGAGATGACGGTTGAAACGCCGCAAAGTCTCACCAAGCGGCAACGCGAACTCCTCACCGAATTCGAAGCGCTGTCCTCGACAAAGACGCATCCGGAATCCGCTGGCTTTTTTGCCAGGATGAAAGACTTCTTCGAGAATTTGAGCGGGCAGTGAGGCCTTGGCCGCGGAACCCTTGCTCGTTTCATTTATTTATGTTTTGTGACGCCTCGCCCTTTGCTGGCGATTTTGCGGGGGAACTAACCCCCGCATCATAAGGGAGGGTCTTTTTTTTGCGTAGACAACCCGCGCGCGCGAACCGGCGCAGCTCGTCAAGGCCCAACACGCCGATCGAGGAGCGGATTGCCGACGAGGCGCGCTTCTTCAAATCGTGGCTCGACAATCCAGCAGTAGCCGGCGCGGTCTCCCCATCGGGGCGTTTTCTGGCGCGCATGATGGCGCGTTACGTCGACCCGCGCAAAGCGGGACCAGTCGTCGAACTGGGCCCGGGCACCGGCGCGATCACAGAGGCGCTTTTGGCGCGCGGTATCGCGCCAGGGCGGCTTTATCTCGTAGAATTCGACCCCGGCTTCTGCAAGCTCCTTAAGCGGCGGTTTCCCGGCGTCCATGTCATCAAAGGCGATGCGTATCAATTGTCGCAAACCTTGAGAGGCCGGCTTCGCCGGCTGCCGGCCGCGATCGTATCGAGCCTGCCGCTCTTATTGAAACCCGTGACGCAAAGGCTTGCGCTCCTCGCCGATGCCTTCGATTGCATGAGCCCGGACGGGTGCTTCGTCCAATTCACTTATGGTCGCGTCTCGCCGGTGCCCCGTGACAAAGCATCGGGACTCGATTTTCACGTCGAAGCTTCCCCGCCGGTTTGGTTGAACCTGCCGCCCGCGCGCGTCTGGATTTACCGGCGTCAGGCGCAGGCAGCCAAGGGCGTGGTGCAAAGGCGGCCGAACCCGGCGCAGGAATTCTTCGACAGACTCAAGCTCGGGACCGAAAAGGTCCATCTCGACTTGAAGAAAGAGATCGCCGCCGCCAAAGCAAGGCTTCGAATCGAGACGAGACCTGGCCAACCCTCGCGGAGGGAACTGTGGGCGGAGTCCCGGTTAGACAGCTTACGCAAGGCGTCCAGTATCGATCATTCGCACCATCCGTAATGAACGCGGCGGCCCCAACCGACCAACAGGCGGTCACTACCCGCGAAAGACTTATCGTTGCGCTCGATTTCGCGACAATCTGGGAAGCCGAAGCGGTCGTGACCACGCTCGGAGACAGCGTGAGTTTTTATAAAATTGGTTTGGAACTCGCCTGTGGCGGCGGCCTGCCCTTTGCCCAGGATTTGATAAAGGACGGCAAAGAGGTTTTTCTCGACCTTAAGCTGCACGATATTGCCACCACGGTGGCCCGCGCCTGTGCCCAGGTCGCCAGTCTCGGCGCCAAGTTTCTGACGATTCATGCCTATCCGCAGACGATGAAAGCGGCAAAATTGGCCGCCGCCGGCTCTTCGCTGCGCCTTCTCGGCGTGACCGTCTTGACGTCTTACGATGATCACGATCTCGCTGACGCCGGCTATGCCTATGGCGTCCGGGATCTCGTCGCCCGGCGCGCGGCGCAGGCCCGTGAAGCAGGTCTCGACGGGTTGATCCTTTCCGCTGGAGAGGTACCTACGATCCGCGCAAGTCTCGGGCGCAAGATGCTCCTCGTGACCCCTGGAATCCGGCCAGCGGGCGCTGAGGCGTCCGACCAGAAAAGAACGATGACGCCCGCCGCCGCCATTGTCGCGGGGGCGGATTATCTCGTCGTTGGCCGGCCGGTGACGCAGGCGAGAAATCCGCGCGCGGCGGCGGAGGCGATCATTGCGGAAATTGCCGCCGTCCCGTCTTAAAACGCAAAACGCCGGACGTACCTCCGGCCCGGCGCGCGGCCATGGCACGTGGTAAATCAGCCTGCCATGATCGAAGCGAACATAGGATCGCGATGACGGCGCGATGACGGAGCTCCTGCTGAAAGCGCACTTTGGCAACAAAGACGGCGGCGCGGCCGCTTTTGCCGACGCTTTTCCTTGCGGCCACCGCGGATTATAGACAGGATGGGAGTGGGATCGCGGGAGACCGGTCATGAGCGATATGCGGCTCGTCGTTGCGGGAGCAGCCGGACGCATGGGCCGCGTCCTTGTCGAGATCATTCGGCAAACGCCGGGCGCCCACCTCGCGGGTGCGATAGAGCAGCCTGATTCAATCGCGATCGGCCAAGACGCGGGGCTGCTCGCCGGCTGCGGCCAAATGGGTGTCCCAATCAGCGGCGACGCTCTCGCAACCGTCGCGGGCGCGGACGGAATCCTCGATTTCACCTCGCCGCAATCGACTGTCGGGCTCGCCGCGCTCGCCGCGCAAGCGCGAATCGTTCACGTGATCGGCACGACGGGTTTGGACGCGGATCATATTGCGAGGTTAGAGGCCGCCGCGCGCCATGCCGTCGTCGTGCGCTCGGGCAACATGAGCCTTGGGGTCAATCTCCTTGCCGCTCTCGTCGAGAGGGTCGCACGGACGCTCAGGCCCGAATACGACATCGAGATCGTCGAAATGCATCACCGCATGAAGGTCGATGCGCCATCCGGCACCGCGCTTCTCCTCGGCGAAGCGGCGGCGAAAGGGCGTGGCGTCAAACTCGAACAGCATTCGGTTCGCGCGCGCGACGGTCACACCGGCTTGCGCGAAGTCGCTGATATCGGCTTTGCGTCGCTGCGCGGCGGGACTGTGATCGGGGATCACAAGGTGATTTTCGCGGGGCCTGGCGAACGAGTCGAACTCGCCCATATCGCGGAAGATCGCAGCATTTTCGCGCGCGGCGCCGTGCAGGCCGCGCTCTGGGGCAGGAACCAAAAGCCGGGCCTTTATGCGATGGCCGATGTGCTCGGGCTCGCCGGTTGAAATTTTACCCGGCGCCGGTTCAACGAGGGGTGCCGCATGAATGGATGACGCTGGCGGCGTCTTGGGCTGGGGTGACGGCGGGCCTGCAAGCGCGTCCCGGTCACCCCATATTTTAGGTTCGGCGGCGCTTGCAAAAATACCTCTCATGACTCCGGACTCCGTTGTTTCTGCGTTCTCGGCCCCTTATGCGTCGGAAGACGAGATTCTCGCCGCCGAGCTCCTCGCCGGTGCGGCGCTGCCCAGCGAGGCCGAGGCGCGGATCGACCGGCGCGCCTTGCGCCTCATAGCCGCGGTGCGGGTGAAATCGATCCGCATCGGCGGGGTCGAAGATCTTTTGCGCGAATATTCCTTGTCATCGGAGGAGGGTCTCGCCCTGATGGTGCTCGCCGAATCGCTTCTGCGGGTGCCTGACGATCTCACCGCCGACCGGCTCATCGAAGACAAGCTCGCCTCGGCGCATTGGAGCCGCCACGCCGGCGACTCGGAGGCGCTTCTCGTCGCGGCCGCCGCTTGGGCGCTTGGGATCACCGCGCGCGTCATCGACAAGGGCAAAACGGCGGAAGGGGTGGTCGCCGCGCTAGCGCATCGGATCGGCATGGGCGCCGTGCGCGCTGCTGCGCGGCGAGCCGTGCAGCTCATGGGGTCGCATTTCGTCTTCGGTCAAACGATCGAGGCCGCCTTGGAGCGAGCTCGCTCGACGAACGGGCGGCTGTATCGCTATTCTTTCGATATGCTGGGCGAAGGCGCGCGGACGCAAGCTGGCGCACAGAGCTATTTTGCTTCATACGCGAAAGCGATTGAAGCAATCGGCGAGTCGGCGGGGCCGGGATCCCTGCCGCAGCGGCCCGGCATTTCAGTCAAGCTCTCGGCATTGCATCCGCGCTACGAGCCTTTGTCGCGTCCGCGTGTGCTCGCCGAGCTCGCGCCGCAAGTTGCCCGACTCGCGCGGATGGCCAAACGGCACGATTTGAACTTCACCATCGATGCCGAGGAAGCCGACCGGCTTGAGCTTTCGCTCGATATTGTCGATTTGTTGCTGGCCGATCCGTCGCTTGCAGGATGGGACGGGTTCGGTCTCGCGGTGCAGGGCTACCAAAAGCGCGCCTTGGCGGCGATCGATCACGTTGCCGCGGCGGCGCGCTGCTACGATCGCCGTTTGATGCTGCGGCTCGTGAAAGGGGCTTATTGGGACACGGAGATAAAGCGGGCGCAGGAGCGGGGTCTTCCCGATTACCCGGTATTTTCACGCAAGGCGATGACCGATCTCAATTATCTTGCGTGCGCCAAAAAGCTCCTTGCAATGCGAGGCATCGTCTATCCTCAATTCGCGACCCACAACGCGCTGACCATCGCGACAATCGTCGAATGCGCTGGAGCTATCGAGGGCTTCGAATTCCAGCGGCTCCACGGCATGGGCGAAGACCTTTTCGCTGCCCTGCGGGCCGAGATTCCCAAGCTTGCGTGCCGGATCTACGCACCAGTCGGCGTTCATGAGAACCTGCTCGCCTATCTCGTGCGCCGTCTTCTTGAAAATGGCGCAAACTCCTCGTTCATCGCCCGCCTCGGCGATCCGCGTGTGCCGAGTTCCGAGCTTATCATCAGGCCGCAAGCCATCATAGGCAATAAGGAACATGCCCGCGCGCCGGGCCTGCCGCTGCCCGCGGATATCCACATGCCCTTGCGCAAGACCGCTACCGGAATCGAATTCGGCGACCGCCGCGCCGTTACCGCGCTGACCAATTCGATCGCGAAATCCGCGCGGATGCGGGAGGTGGCGCCAATCGTCTCCGGCGCGCGGCGCGAGGGAAAGGAGCGTGAAGTCGTTTCGCCGATTGACGGGTCGAAGATTGGTGTTGTGCGCGAGGCCACGCCCGGCTTGTTGGCGGAAGCCATGCGCGATGCGCGCGCGGGCTTTCGCCTGTGGTCTCATGTGCCCGCTGACCTGCGCGCGGCCTGTCTCGATCGTGCCGCGAAACACATTGAGTTTGAGGCGCAAGCATTGCTGGGCCTGCTGCAAACCGAGGCGGGCAAGACACTGGAGGACGCGATCGGCGAATGGCGGGAGGCAATCGATTTCTGCCGCTATTACGCGCAAGAAGCGCGCCGGCTGTTCGAAAACGCAACTGTCTTGCCCGGGCCTACCGGGGAAGACAATCGACTCAATTGTCATGGGCGAGGTGTATTCGTCTGCATCAGCCCTTGGAACTTTCCGTTGTCGATCTTTCTCGGCCAGGTAACCGCGGCGCTTGCCGCCGGAAACAGCGTCCTCGCTAAACCCGCCGAGCAGACCCCCTTGATCGCCGCCAACGCCGTCGCGCTTTTGCATCGCGCCGGCGTGCCGGACTCGGCATTGCATTTCTTGCCGGGGGACGGCGAGTTTGGCGAGAAGCTTATCGCCTTGCCCGGCGTCGCGGGGGTGGCTTTCACGGGTTCGATGGAAACCGCCACAAAGATCAATCGCGGGTTGGCCGCGAAGGACGGGCCAATTCCAGCGTTGATCGCGGAAACCGGCGGGATCAACACGATGATCGTCGATGCGACGGCCTTACCCGAACAAGTTTGCGATGATGTCGTTGCCTCCGCTTTTCGCTCGGCCGGGCAACGCTGCTCCGCGCTCCGGCTTCTTTGCGTCCAGGAGGATGTCGCGGACAAGATGATCGCGATGATCGCCGGGGCGGCACGCGAACTCCTGGCCGGCGATCCGCGCGATACGGAGGTCCAGGTCGGCCCGGTCATCGATGGCGCCGCCAAGGCAAGCCTCAATGCACATATCGCGCTGATGCGAAGGTCGGCGATTGTCCACTTCGCGGGCGAGATACCGTCGCGCGCGCCAACCAACGGGTTCTATGTTGCGCCTCACATTTTCGAAATTGCCGCTGTGGGCGATCTGAACCGCGAGATATTCGGTCCGGTTCTCCATGTCGTTCGTTACAAGGCAGCCGAGCTTGATGGCTTGCTCGATTCGATCGAGGCCAGCGGGTTCGGGCTGACCTTGGGAGTGCATTCGCGCATTGACGCCACTATCGATCATATTTTAGGCCGTCGGCTGGCGGGCAATTGCTATGTCAATCGCAATATGATCGGGGCCGTCGTTGGCACTCAGCCCTTCGGCGGCTTCAATCTGTCGGGCACGGGGCCCAAAGCGGGCGGGCCGCATTACCTCAACCGTTTTTGTCTCGAACAAACGGTCTCGATCAACACCGCGGCGGTGGGCGGGAACGCTAGTCTCATCAACAACACGCAATGATCTGACCTTTAAAATGTAAAAGTCTGGATTTGATATATCGGTCAATGTCGGATTAAAAACTTCCCTCCAACCGAATGGCTCAATTATTTTCGCAATGCCGGATACGGTTTTATTCAATCGGGAGACGAGCTAGTGGCGGTGCGGGTTCCAGAGTCAGCGCGGGCGAAGACGCGGTCCGCAATAGGCCCTGCATTTTCTTGTGTTTGGCCACATCATAATAGCCGCCGCGGAAGAGCGCCATGGCGCGGTCCTCATTGCCGTCCGCGAGCCGATAGGCGTTGGCGAGATAAGGGACGGCGTACGTCAGGTTGATTGACGCGTCGAGAAGTCCCCGCGTGTCTCCTCGATATCCCATCCCACGCGCCGTCGCATATTTGATCTGCAGCAGGCCGAAGCAATCGTTGTGGACGAGGCGCGGATTATAGCGGCTTTCGCGCATCACGATGCGATGGACGAAGGTTTCCGGGACGCCATGAATCTTGGCCTCACGGGCGATCATCTGGTCGTAGGTGGTTGGCCGCTCCGCCGGACGTGCGAAACACATCGGACCAGCCAGCAACGCGGCGGCGGCGAGCAACGGAATGCGAAACACTGGTAAAGCCTGCATCCGCTGCATGTGAACGCCAATTAAGGCCCCAGAAAGGCGCCCCGCGCGGCGTCAGATTTGCCGCGCGATCATCATGTTCTTGATTTCGGCGATCGCTTTCGCCGGGTTCAGGCCTTTGGGGCAGGCCTTGGCGCAATTCATGATCGTGTGGCAGCGATAAAGGCGGAAAGGATCCTCGACATTGTCGAGCCGTTCGCCGGTCGCTTCGTCGCGCGAATCGATGAGCCAGCGGTAGGCTTGCAACAACACGGCGGGGCCGAGATAGCGATCGCCGTTCCACCAATAGCTCGGGCAGGATGTCGAACAGCAGGCGCAAAGGATACATTCGTAAAGCCCGTCGAGTTTCCCGCGGTCCCGTGGTGTTTGACGCCATTCTTTTTCAGGCGTTGGCGAGGTTGTTTGCAGCCAGGGCTCGATCGAGGCGTGCTGCGCGTAAAACACGGAGAGGTCCGGCACGAGATCTTTCACCACCGGCAAATGCGGCAACGGATAGATTTTAACCGCGCCCTCGACGTCGTCCATGGATTTGGTGCAGGCGAGCGTATTCGTCCCGTCGATATTCATCGCGCACGACCCGCAAATGCCTTCCCGGCAAGAGCGCCGGAAGGTGAGCGTCGGATCGATCTTGGATTTTATCCAGATCAGGGCATCGAGAACCATCGGGCCGCAATCGCTTCGATCGACGAAATAAGTGTCGATGCGCGGATTCTGGTTATCGTCGGGGTTCCAGCGATAGACGCGAAACTCCGCGAGACTCTTGGAGTCGCCGTGTTTCGGCCAAGTCTTGCCGGTGACGACGCGCGAATTGGCGGGAAGCGTGAATTCAACCATCTGGTCTTTTTACCTCTTCACTCAATACACCCGCGCCTTCGGCTTGATAGATGGTATCTCGTTGGTCATCGTGAAGCTGTGCACGGGGCGGTAATCAATCGAGATTGTGCGGGCATCGGCGTCGATCGAGGCGAGCGTGTGTTTCATCCAGTTGACATCGTCGCGCGCGGGAAAATCTTCCCGCGCATGGGCACCGCGGGATTCGGTGCGGCGTGACGCCCCATCCATGGTGACAACCGCCTGGACAATGAGATTGTCGAATTCCAACGTCTCGATGAGGTCGGAATTCCAAATCAACGAGCGGTCCGTGACCGAAATCTGGTCCCTCGCAGCCCAGACCTCATGGATGAGCTTCGAGCCCTCCTCCAGAGTCGGCCCGGTGCGATAGACGGAGCAATGGCTTTGCATCACCTTTTGCATCCTGAGCCGCAGCTCGGCGGTCGAAAATTCGCCCTTGGCATGGCGGAAGCGGTCGAGGCGGGAAAGCGCCTGGTCGGCGGAACCTGCCGGAAGCTCCGCCTGTTTGGCGCCCGCCGTCGCGAGTTCCGCCGCGCGCAGGCCGGCGGCGCGGCCGAAGACGACAAGGTCGATGAGCGAATTCGAACCGAGTCTGTTGGCGCCATGGACTGAGACGCAGGCGGCCTCGCCGATTGCCAGGAGGCCGGGCACGACGGCATCCGGATCACCATCCTTCTTGATGATGACCTCGCCATGAAAATTCGTCGGAATGCCGCCCATGTTGTAATGCGCGGTGGGCAGCACCGGGATCGGCTCCTTGGTCACGTCCAAGCCGGCGAAAATCCTGGCGCTTTCGGAAATACCGGGCAGGCGTTCGTGCAAGATCTTGGGATCGAGGTGTTCGAGGTGCAGATAGATATGGTCTTTGTTCTTACCGGCACCGCGGCCCTCGCGGATTTCGATGGTCATCGCGCGCGACACCATATCGCGCGGCGC
>DASYNQ010000056.1:0-8421 GCA_036008425.1 Methylocella sp.
CGAAACGCTGACCGCCGAAGTCAAATCGAAATCGCGCGGGCCTTATAGCCAGGCCATGGTCGATGCCGATATCGAACGCATCAAGGATGTTTATCGACGTTCCGGCCGCGCGGCGGCCACGGTCACCGCCCGGACCGTCGACCTGCCAAACGGCCGGCTCGATGTCGTCTTCACCATAGACGAAGGCGAAAAGACCGGCGTGAAGACGATCAACTTCGTCGGCAACCAAGTCTATTCCTCCGGCAAGCTGCGCGATCTCATGCAGACGACGGAGATGAATTACCTCTCGTTTTTCAAGACATCGGACGTCTACGATCCCGACAGAATCGCCTCCGACCTCGAACTTATCCGCCGCTTCTATCTCAAGAACGGGTATGCCGATTTTCACGTCGTGGGCTCCGACGCCCAATTCGACCCGGCGCAAGGCGGCTATATCGTCACGATCACCGTCGAGGAAGGGGTGCAATACACGGTCGCCGCGGTCAATGTGGAATCGCATTTGCCGGACCTCGACGGAGCTTCGCTGCGCCCGCTCGTGCGTCTTTCGCCCGGAGAGGTCTATAATGGCGACCTGGTCCAGAAGACCGTCGATGCGCTGACCAAGGAGGTTGGCAAGCACGGCTATCCGTTCACGCAGGTGCATCCCCGCGGCGACCGCGATCCAGCGACGCGTACCGTGACCATCGCCTTCGTCCTCGACGAGGGGCCGCGTGTATATATCGAACGCATTGTCGTGCGCGGCAACACCAGAACGCGCGACTATGTGATCCGGCGGGAGTTCGAACTCGGCGAAGGTGACGCCTATAATCGGGTGCTCATCGACCGGGCCGAACGGAGGCTCAACAACCTCGGCTATTTTAAGAAGGTGAAGATCACCAACGAACCGGGTTCGACGCCCGACAGGGTGATCGTGGTGGTCGATGTCGAGGATCAGCCGACCGGTTCGCTGTCGCTATCCGGCGGTTATTCGACCACCGAAGGTTTCATTGCCGAGGTCTCGGTGACCGAAACCAATTTCATGGGCCGCGGCCAATATGTGCGTCTTGCGGTCTCCGAGGGGCAGTACAGCCGGGGCGTCGAGTTCAATTTCACCGAACCCTATTTCCTCGGCGACCGGATCGCGGCGGGCTTCGATGTTTACGCGAAGAAAAGCGATGCCTTTCAATTTTCTTTCTACAATAACTTCGTGACCGGTGCGACGCTGCGCCTTGGTTTGCCAGTGACCGAGGAACTGACCTTTTCGCCGCGCTACTCGATTTACCGCACGGACATATCCATTCCCAACACTTCCGCGCAACCCTTCAACGATTGCGACAGTCCGCTTAACGGGGTCACGCCGGTCCTGTCGGGGGCGACGGGCGTAGGTCCGCCCCAGTACTTTTTCAACTGCTTGACGAACGGCGAAGCCTCCCTGGCGCTCAAGGAAGCGCAGGGGCCCTTCGTGACCTCGATGTTCGGCTACACGCTTGGCTATAGTACACTCGACAACAACAAAAATCCGACCGGCGGCTTCTTCGCCGAATTGCGGCAAGACGTCGCGGGCGCGGGCGGCGATGAACGCTTCGTGCGCACCACCGGCGATCTCCGTTATTATCACGAGATATACGATCAGTTCGTCGGGCTCGTGCATCTGCAAGGCGGCGATCTGCAAAGTTTCGGCGGAAACCGGTTGCGCATCGTCGACAATTTCAATCTCGGGCCAAGCCTGGTGCGCGGGTTTGCCCCGTTCGGCATCGGTCCGCGCGATATTGGGTCCGGCGACCCCCAGGGCAATCCGCTCGGCGGCACCAAATATTTCGGTGGCAGCCTGGAAGTTCAATTCCCGATCTACGGTCTGCCGAGGGATCTCGGCCTGAAGGGCGCCATCTTTGCCGACGCCGGCACATTGTACGGATTTACCGGGCGGACAAACTTCAGTCCGACCGGCGTGTGCACCCCAACCAACTTCCCGCCGGCCTTCACGCAAGGCACTTGCATCACTGTCGGCGCCGACTCTACGCTGATCCGGACGTCCGCGGGCGCTTCGATCATCTGGTCGTCGCCGCTGGGACCTATCCGCTTCGACTTCGCCAAAACCATCACCAAGAGCCAGTTCGATCAGACTCAGTTCTTCCGCTTCACTGGCGGCACCACTTTCTGATAAAGTGTCTGATCGGGCCGATTTTCACGGCGCTCGCCGCGGTTGGCGGCCGCGCGCGCCATGCCAAATCTTCTATTAGCGGACGCGGAGTAGCCGGCGTGGAGAGTCTCGCATGAGCGAACCGGCTTTTTTTCCGCGCGCGGCCAGGACATTGCTCGCCGATATCGTCGCCTGCACTGGTGCGGCGGTCGTTGCAGGCGCCGACTTATCGGCCGTCATCCAAGGGGTGGCGCCGCTCGACGAGGCGGGGCCGGGTGATCTCACCTTTCTCGGTTCTCCGGAAAACGCCATGCTTCTGGAGACCAGCCGCGCCACCGCCTGCTTCGTCACGCCGGGCGACGTGCCGCGCGTGTCAAAAACGACCTTGGCTCTGGTGACGGAAGCGCCCTCCAGCGCCTTCGCGCTCGCCATGCGGCGGCTGTTTCCGCAGGCGATCCGGCCAAAATCCTTGTTTGGTACGGCAGGGGTCAATCCCGGCGCTGCGATTCATCCCGAGGCACGTCTCGAACAAGACGTGATCGTCGATCCGGGGGTGGCCATCGGGCCCCGCGCGGAAATCGGTTCAGGTTCGATCGTTGGCGCGAACAGCGTCATCGGTTCGGATGTCCGCATCGGCCGCGATTGCCTGATCGGGCCGCAGGTGACGATTACCCGCGCGCTGCTCGGCGACAGGGTTATCTTGCATCCGGGGGTGCGCATCGGTCAGCCAAGTGTCGATTTCGGCCATGCTGGCATTACCCTGGCCCCGCACGGACTTTCCCGGACGCCAGGGATTGGCCGGGTCATTATTCAGGACGGCGTCGAGATCGGCGCCAATTCGACGATCGATCGCGGCGCCGTGGGCGACACGACCATTGGGGAAAAAGCGAGGATCGGCAATCTCGTGCGCATCGCGGCAAACGTCACGATAGGACGTTGTTGCACTATTTTGGCGCAGGCGGAGATTTTGGCCGGTGCGCGGCTTGAAGACTGCTTCGCTGCCCCCCGCGCTTGGGGAGGCCAAACAACACAGCGGCACACCGGCGCGGGCGGGGCTTCGGGCGAGACGGGCGCGATGCAGCGTCTGCCCTTTCAGACATAGCCTGGCAAGGCGCCGTTCTGGGCCGGCCTTGGCTCGTGTTCAACCGAATTTGAAATTCCGGCGCGGCGCGTTCGAGCGAAGTTCGCCGAGCGCCGTCTCGCCCGCGACCGTCTTGGATCCCATCGTCACCAAGGGTCTCGCCGCGCCGGGCATATAGACATCGACGCGCGAACCGAAGCGGATCAGGCCGAACCGGTCGCCAGCGCCGATAACCTCGCCCTGGCGCACAAAACAGACAATGCGCCGCGCGACAAATCCGGCAATCTGCACAACGCCGAAACGGCCGCCGAGCCCTTCGATGACGAGGCCATTGCGCTCGTTGTTCTCGCTCGCCTTGTCGAGATTGGCATCGAGAAAAAGGCCTGGCCGATAGGCGATCTTCGTCACCCGGCCGGCGACAGGCGCGCGATTCACATGGCAGTCGAACACCGACATGAAAATCGAAACCCGCTGCATCGGTTCGGCGCCGAGGCCAAGTTCCGGCGGCGGCGCGAAATATCCGACCGAGGAGACGACGCCGTCGGCGGGCGAGATCACCAGATCTTCATCGAGGGGGGTGAGGCGAACCGGGTCGCGGAAGAAATAGGCACACCAGGCTGTCGCGATCGCGCCAATCCAGAAGAGCGAGCCAAAGAACGAGCCGAGGACAAGGGTGGCGAGGGCAAAGCCCGCGATAAAAATATAGCCCTCCGGATGGATGGGCGTCAGCTGCCTGCGGAACGAACCGATCATCGACATGGGGCACTCCTATCTCGCCAGGAGTTGTAGCGCGGCGTCCGGCCAATTCAAAGCGGCCGCCGGGTGATGGTGTCCGCCACGCCGCAACGATCTTAATCAAATTGGCATTGTCTGACACGCGACGAGCCGATCTCACCAGCTTGGGTGTGCCGGAGCATCGCGGCGATTGGTAGTGGCCGGTTTTAGGTACTGGCCTAATTCGGCCACTCGCGATAGCAAAAGTGGCCACTCGACTCTGCATGAAGATGCGCCATGAGCGGGAGCCAGCTTGGCCCCCACATATGATTGACCTTAGTCTTTTCTGCGATGCTCGAACCGCCGCCGTCGATCTGCCGCTGTCTCGGTCGGTTCGGTGCCGGCTGGCCATGACCGGCGACATCCATCGAGCCCTTGAAAGAGAAACGGCTATTTCCATATCCGTAGTAGGAACTTATGGAGGATTCCATCACGAAGGCCGGAGGGCTTCGTGAAATGGGCGTAATTGTTCTTTAAGGCGTGCCCCTAGCTTAAGTGGGGGTTCGCGGTGCGGCGGGTCTCCGAGAGACCGCTAGGTGAGGAGATGGTTTGATGTTGAACACGAACAATCCTGAGTCCCGGCCCTTGCTTACCAATGAACAGCTGGCAAGCCTCGGCGATGGCCGTGTCGCCTATCTGAAACCTATTCGTTCGGAGGACGTGAGCCGGCTTTTCCCGGCGGCGCCCGCGATCCAGCCCGGCCTCCAGCTCTTTGCCCTGCTTGCCGCCGATGGCACGCCGATAATCGTCACCGATTCGCGCGACGCCGCGGTGGCCAACGCAATGAGCCAAGAACTGGAAATGGTAAGCTTGCATTGATCCCTGGCGGCGGAGACTTGGCCTTCGGCAGGCGCGTTCCCGGGCGCGTGCCGAAGCGATCAGATCGTGAAGTCGGCGCCCAAGTTCTTTTCGTCGCCCAGCTTCAAATCTTCCGCGCGGCGGCAAATATCGTCGACGGTGATGGTTTCAAGCTCATCTAGAAAGGCCTTGCCCGCCGCTTCGATAATTGGCGCGACCAACTGCCCGACAAGCCGGCAGTGCGACACATCGTCGCCTCCGTTCTCGCTTGATACTGCGCGCAAAACCGAAGCCGCGGTGATCCGGCGGCGCTCCCGGGCCAATTCATAGCCGCCGCGCGGACCGCGCACCCCTTTCAAAATATTGGCGTGAACAAGGCTTTGCAGCAAGCCCTCAAGGTGTCGCGGCGGCAGTTCTAGCCGTACCGCCAGAGCCTTTGCGGCGATCGGGAGCGGCCGCGCATGGATCGCTATATCGACGACCGCGGCGAGAGCGAGATGGCCGCGGCGGGAGAGGAGGATCACCGTGGATCCTCGCGCCCGGCCATTCGCCCGGTTGATCCAAACCCATCGCTTGCCCGCGCCGTCGCGGCCAATTCCCCGGTTTCGACAAGCACCGCCTTTGCCAGCGGCGCGACGACGAGCTGAGCGATCCGGGCGCCCCTGACGATCTCGAAAGGTTCATCACCGAGATTAATCAACAGCACCCCGACCTCGCCGCGATAATCGGAATCGATCGTTCCCGGCGCGTTCAAAACGGTAACGCCGTGGTCGCGTGCAAGCCCGGATCTGGGCCGCACCTGGGCTTCGTAATCTTGCGGGATATCGAGCGCCATGCCGGTCTGAACCAGATACCTGCCACCCGGTTCGAGCACGATTTTCGTGTCGCGCGGCAGGGCGGCGAGAAGATCGATCCCCGCGGCTCCCGGGGTCTGATAAGCGGGCAAGGGCAAGCCCTCGCCATGCGGCAAGCGTTTCAATCCGACCCTGACGGTTGCCGTGTTCATCGGCCGGTTTCCGCAAACATTGCGGCTAGTCGGGCAACGAGGCGGCGCGCCACCTCCTGCTTGGTCAACCAGGGCCAGGACTCCTTGCCCTTTTTTGTCAAAATCAACACCTTATTGTTCTCGTCGCCGAACACACCGGAAGCTCCGCTCACCTCATTGGCGACAATCACATCGCAGTTTTTGGCGGTGAGTTTGGCTTGCGCGTTCTCCACGAGCCTTTCAGTTTCGGCCGCGAAGCCAACGACCATGGCCGGGCGGTCTTTGGAACGCCGTCCCATCGCCGCCAGAATATCCGGATTTTCGACAAGCGTCAGACAAGCGGTCTGTTTGGGGTCTTTCTTGATCTTTGCGGGGGCGGTCTCGGCCAGCCGCCAGTCGGCGACCGCCGCGACGCCGATAAAAATGTCGGCGGGCAGCGCCGCCTCGACTTGCCTCAACATGTCCCGCGCGGTTTCGACATGAAGGGTCCTGACGCCGAACGGATCGGCCAAGGCGACGGGCCCCGAGACAAGCACGACATCGGCGCCGGCGGCGGCGGCGGCGGCGGCGATCGCGTGGCCCTGCTTGCCCGACGAGCGGTTGGCGATGTAGCGCACCGGGTCGATTGGCTCGTGCGTCGGCCCCGAGGTCACCAGCACGCGCCGCCCGGCGAGAACGCCCCTGGCCTCTTGAATGCCGGAAGAGTCCGCGGGCAACGCGATGCGCGTGCCGGTCGCCAAAACTTGCTCGATCGCGCCCAAAATCTTGAGCGGCTCGCTCATCCGGCCGGGACCATATTCGCCACATGCCATGCCGCCGTCCTCGGGACCAACAAAAACCACCCCATCCTTTTGCAAGATGGCGGCGTTGCGTTGGGTCGCCGGATGCAGCCACATGCGCAAATTCATTGCCGGCGCGGCCAAGATTTTCTTATCGGTGGCGAGAAGCAGGGTCGAGGCAAGATCGTTGGCTAAGCCATGCGCCATCTTGGCGAGAATATCCGCGGTGGCGGGGGCCACGACAAGAAGGTCGGCGTCGCGGGAAAGCTCGATGTGGCCCATGCCTGAGTCTTCGGTCAGCGCGAAGAGATCGTCGAAGACCCTGCTTCCGGTCAAGCTTTCGACCGCGAGCTTCGTCACGAAACGCTGCGCCGCCTCGGTCATCATCGCCCGCACAAAAAACCCACGCTCGCGTAGACGCCGGATAAGATCGAGCGTTTTATACGCCGCGATGCCGCCGCCGATGACGAGGAGAATGCGTTGTTCCGGAGAAGCGGTCATGATGCCCGAACCTTGCATATTGGAAAGTGCTAGCGCCGGTCAGCCACATTTGAAAGAGCCTATCCATCTGGGCGTCGGAAAAGGCAAGGTTCGCAGTTTCGCGGCCGTGTCTCATGTTTGAATTTCGGCTTTAAATCGCCAACGACTTCGTGTTCGCATTTAATCTGCCCATTGCAAGGAAAATCAATCAGTCCTATGTCAAAGCTGAAAAGCTCGTCGGACTTAGAATCTGATTGCTGATACTCACGACGATCGGTCCGTCTTTCTCGCTTTCGTCACGAACATGCAGCCATTCTTGATCGCTTTCAAACGCAGCCCATTTGATCTCGCGGTCGGCGAGGGAATTCCAAACGAGAATGTAAGTCAGCTCTCTGGTAGAGCGGCCAATCAAGGTTGTCCAGAATCCAATGGGAACGATCCCATGCTTTTGCCAGATCGCCACGGTGTGATCTTTGAAACGCGCGAGCAGGTCAGCATTCTCCCAGGCAATGCGGTGTAGACGCGAAGTTCGTAGAGCATTGATAATCTCCTTAAAAAACACACGTCCTCTGATCGAGCTTCATATCGACAGACAGCCCTGGATGGTGTGGAAGAACCCAGCGGTGTTGACCCCCAAGATGGCAGAGAAGTCTACCTCGGTGTATTGGGTGAAGGGCTTGCCGATGAAGATGCCGGCGTTATTGACGAGCGTGTCGATGCGCCCGAACTGCGTCATGCCTTCGGAGATCGCACGTTCCGCCGTCTTTCGATCCGCGATGTCACCGGGGACCGTGAGAATGTCGGCGTCGTTCGAAGGCTTGATGGACAGTGCCGTCGCAACTACCCGGTAATTGCGATCGCGATGGGCCTTGACGAGGGTCGCACCGATGCCTCGCGACGCGCCCGTAATCACAGCAACTTTCTGTTCGGTGCCCATAGAAAACTTCCTATATGGTCTCGCTACTCGAACAATACCTCGCTGATATCAATCGATACCATCAGCATTTCCAAAATCGGACGGTGATCCGGTCCGCGGATACACGCACGACGCTTGGTCAGAAGATAAATGCCGCTTGCTTCCACATAATCTGAAATCAGCTGCGACGCACGAAACCACCCGCGACGTTCATGCTGTAGTCGTGACGGCGTAGCGTCAGGTCCTCTCCGATGAAAAAATCCTGAACGAGACTGTGCGTCGATTGGAGCAGTTACCTAAGCGGCTTTTCCCGCAGCGACTAAGTTCAGAAGCGCTTGGGCTGCGCTGGTCGAGGATGCGGGATTCTGCCCGGTAATGAGACGGCCATCAACGATTGAAAACGGCTGCCAGTTGGGGACTTTCTCAAAGATGCCTCCCAGCCGCTTCAACTCATCCTCAACGAGGAACGGCACAACATCGATGAGGTGC
>DASYNQ010000057.1:0-3498 GCA_036008425.1 Methylocella sp.
CTCGATACGCTCGGCGCCGGATTCGAACTTGCGAGCCATGATCTCGATATTCGCGGCGCCGGAAATCTCCTCGGCGATGAACAGTCGGGCCATATCAGGGAAGTCGGCTACGAACTCTATCAAGAGATGCTGCGCGAGGCGATCGAAGCCTTGCGGGCGGGTATCGAGGAACCTGCCGAGGAGACATGGTCTCCTTCGATCATGCTTGGCACGCCGGTGACTATTCCCGAGGATTATGTCCCGGATCTGCATCTGCGTCTTAGCCTCTACCGCCGCCTCGCGACGCTCACATCGGACGCCGACATCGAGAGTTTTGCCGCCGAAATGATCGACCGTTTTGGGCCGCCGCCTGGCGAAGCCGAGGAATTGATGCAATTGGTCGCGATCAAGGTTTTGTGCCGTCAGGCGCATGTCGAAAGGCTCGAAGCGGGTCCAAAAGGGGTCATCGTTGCGTTTCGCGGCAATGCCTTCGCCAACCCGCAAGGCCTTGTGCGCTATGTCGCGGAACAGGGCCCGCAAGCCAAGGTGCGGCCGGACATGAAAATCGTGTTCGTCCGCGATTTCGCGACGAAAGCCGCCAGGTTGGAGGGCACGCGGCAAATTCTACGCACACTCGCGGCGATCGCGGCGAAAAAGGCCGCTTGAGGCCCAGGGTGGAGGCCGCAAGCTTGCAGTGGCGAACCGAAGGAAAAGCCGACGCTTCGTAAGAAGGCCCTCAACAATCGGCTTTCCCATGCTATATAAGGATCACCTAATCACGTTGATCACCGGGACTATTTGGAGGGAATGCATGGCGAACCCGCAATTCGCAGTCCTGTCTTTGACCGAAGCCGCCGCGGCGCGCGCGCGAAAACTCATCGATGCCGCGGGGCGGCCGGTCGCGGGGCTGCGGGTCGGGATCAAGAAGGGCGGCTGCGCCGGCATGACCTACACCATGGATCTTGCCGATGAAGTTCGCCCCGCCGATGAAGTCATCGAGGACCAGGGTGTAAAAATCCTCGTCGCGCCGAAGGATTTGATGTTCTTGCTCGGCACCAGGTTGGATTTCGAGGTCGATAGGTTGCAGGCGAGTTTCACCTTTCAGAACCCGAACCAAACGGGTGCGTGCGGCTGCGGAGAATCGGTTTCGATCGCGCCGGCGAGCCAGGCCCGGGAAAAGGCCGTTTAACCCGCATTCGGCGGATGACGCACCAATTTGCGGCGCAGCGACCGCGATTCAGCTGACATAATCGGCATGTTATTCTGGATCTGATGAGGCCGTCATGGAGAACTCGACGGGTGAATCAACTGATGGCGTTCTCAGGCTCGATTTCAACCGCAAAAGCGCTAAATATTCATCCCAGTTTGGGAGTCGAAAGCTAAGGGAATGATCAAATGAGAATGAAAGTTTGTGTTGCGCTCGCGCTATTAGGCACGCTCTGCCTTACGGGTGTGGCGGCAAACGCTCAATACTACTACCCTGGCCCGGCAATCGCGTATGGTATCGTCGGCCAGGCGCCGTATGCATACCTGCCGCCGGTTTACTATCAAGCCCCACTGATTGTTGTGCAACCATTGGAGTACAGTCAATTTCAATTTTACAGCCGGTATAACCAGTATGCATATCCATCTTATTATGGCGACTGTTATGGGTGTTAAATGAAAATCTTCACCCTTGCTGCGATATTCGAATGGACAAAAGAGTCTTACCCGCATCCGCCGGATGGCGCGCTAATTTGCGGCACAAGGACCGCGATTAGGGCACTACCCATCCTGCCTTATCACTAGGCCAGGTCGCAGGGAGGCCGGAACATGGTGAGTGAACGACTGCTTCGGCTGAAAACGGGAGCCATCGACGAAACAAGAGAACTATTCGGGATATTTATCTATCTTTGGGTTCTGTTGAGTGTGTTTTCCCTTCATAAAGCGCTCGTTTTGAATGACGAGAGCCTGATTTACCATCAAGGGTTTGCTATTATTAATGCATTGGCTTTGGCAAAGGTCGTGCTGGTCGCAGAGTTCTTTCATGTAGGAGAAAAATTAAAGAATAGGCCGCTCATCTATCCAATCATCATCAAGTCTGCAGTTTTTGCCGTGATACTGATTTGCTTCCATATAATGGAAGAAACGATTATCGGAGTATTGCATGGAAAGATGCTTTCTCAAAGCATTCCCAATATCGGCGGTGGAAAGCTGCAAGGAATACTCATGGTCGGAATCATCATGTTCGTCGTGTTGATGCCGTTCTTCGCCTTCAGGGAACTTGGCCGAGCTATCGGGACGGAACAATTACGCTCGCTCTTATTCGGAGGCAAAACCAAGTCCGGCGCAATTCCGCCAACTATGCCGCGATCAGCGATGGCGGAAAACGACAAAAACGATCATCATAATTTACAACGTTTTGTTGACGCCCAAAGCCCTGTGTTCGACGAAGTATGCTTGGAACTACAGGAAGGCCGCAAAAGTGGACATTGGATGTGGTTTATCTTCCCGCAGATTGAAGGTCTAGGCTACAGCCCGCTAGCACGAAAATTTGCGATTTCTTCTCGCGAGGAAGCCGAGGCGTATTTAAATCACCCTCTTCTTGGGCCAAGACTGCGACACTGTACTCGTCTAATAACCCTCGTAGAGGGACGTTCGATTGACCAGATTTTTGGCGACCCCGACGATCTCAAATTTCATTCCGCTATGACATTGTTTGCCAATGCCACATCCGATAATCAGGTGTTTACCGATGCCTTGGACAAGTATTTTGGAGGCGAACCGGATCGCTTGACGGTTGAGCGACTGTGATCGTTGAATGTCTGACCCGGGTCGATACCGTCGAAAAATTCCTCTGAGCGGGGCGGCTTTGTTGCGATCGTGGCCGTCCCGAGTGATGACGGTTTTTGGCTTAAGCCCTTCGTAATTTACCCCATTCGGGTGTTCTTAGCCGGATCGTCGTTATCCTCGGGCGCTTTTGCTGGCTTGACCTTGGTAGGCCGGAGCAGAAACATCGGCACATGGTCTCCCATGCCAACAACCGGTGAATCGTCGTCGTTATGGCGCCGCCGCTCGGGTCCGCTGGATCCGGCGGCGGACGGTTTCGGCCCAGCTTCGGCGAAGGGACGACCGTCGTCCCGCCGTCGCGAACCGCTTGGCTTTGTGGTGGCGGGTGCACTAATAGCTTGATGCCGCGAAGAACTCGCTCGCCCCCGCGCGGCGTTGCCGCCGGGCGTCGACGCTCGCCGCGGTCTCGCGCCGCGTGGCGCTCGTTGGCTGGTTTCGCTGTCCCCGGGAAGATTGGCGAGGCTTTCGCCCGGAAGCCAATCGATTTTCCGGGCGATCAGCCGCTCGATTTCGAGAATGTATTTTTGATCGGCGGCGGTAACGAGCGAAAGTGCGATGCCGGTTTTGCCCGCGCGTCCCGTGCGGCCGATTCGATGAACGTAATCCTCGGCATGGGTTGGGACATCGAAATTGAACACATGGCTTACGTCGGGAATGTCGAGGCCACGCGCCGCGACGTCCGAGCAGACG
>DASYNQ010000058.1:0-3274 GCA_036008425.1 Methylocella sp.
GGGAAATTGTTGGGCGCGCAAGGTGCGCACATCGCCGATGCGGCGCACCGGGGCCGAGCGCATATCGGCCGAAAACGCATGGTCGCGGAAAACGGTCAGGCCTTCCTTGAGGCAGAGCTGAAACCAATCGCGGCAGGTGATGCGGTTGCCGGTCCAATTGTGAAAATATTCATGCGCGATCACCGACTCGATCTGCGCATAGTCGGTGTCCGTCGCGGTCGAAGGCGAAGCAAGAATATATTTGTCGTTAAAGATATTCAGTCCCTTGTTCTCCATCGCGCCCATGTTGAAATCGGAGACAGCCACGATATTGAAAACGTCCAGATCGTATTCACGTCCATAGACCTCTTCGTCCCATGCCATGGCCCGTTTCAAGGCATCCATCGCATAGGCGGCGTAAGGTTCCTTGCCACGTTCGACGTGGATGCCGAGTGCGACCTTGCGTCCGGAGCGGGTAATGAAAACGTCGAAAATCGACCCGAGATCGCCGCCGACGAGCGCGAACAGATAGCAGGGCTTTGGAAAAGGATCGTGCCAAACCGCGAAATGACGCGGCGTTCCTTCGATTTTGCCGGAGGCGATCTTGTTGCCGTTCGACAGCAGAAGAGGCGCCTCGGAAAAGTCCGCCTCCATCCTCACCGTGTAGACGCTCAGCACGTCGGGACGGTCGAGAAAATAGGTGATGCGGCGAAAGCCTTCCGCCTCACACTGCGTGCAATAGGCGGAGCCGGAGCGGTAGAGACCCATGAGGCGGGTGTTGGCCGCGGCATCGACTTCGGTCTCGATTTCAAGCACGAACAGGCGGTTAGGCGGGGTGTTCAACGTGAACTGATCCGGCGTCACGACACCGTTCCACGCCTCCGTCCGGTGCAAATCGAGGTTCCGGCCATCGAGCGCAATCTTCTTCGCGAAAAGTCCGTCGCCGTCGAGGACAAGGGCGGCATTGGCCCGTCCCAACGGGTTCGGGCGGATGGCGAGACGGCCAAGGACTCGCGTTGCCGCCGGGTGAAGCTTGACATCGAGATCGACCTTGTCGATCAGATAATCGGGAACCCTATAGTCTTTCAGGCGAACGGGTTCGGCGACATCGGTACGCATGAAAACCTCTAGGCGAAAAGAG
Source organism: Methylocella sp. (assembly GCA_036008425.1). Lineage (GTDB taxonomy): Bacteria > Pseudomonadota > Alphaproteobacteria > Rhizobiales > Beijerinckiaceae > Methylocapsa. Next base: position 1,121 of record DASYNQ010000058.1, read on the forward strand.
GCGGGGGCACGCTCGCGCGCGGACGAAAGCCGTGATCATAGGGTCAAGATTGGCGGGGCGCAAAGCCGAGATGCCCGGCCGGCGATGCCCTCGGCCGCGAATGCACGCTCTCGATGCCTTCTCGAATGTCTCCACAGTGGCGCGGGCGTGAACAAGCCCGCCGGGTCGCCGGTCCGCGAGACGGCCGGCAAACACAAGGGAAATATAGGAATGGCCGGAACTACCGAAAAGTATTTACTCGCGATCGCTCTCCTCGGAATAGTGCTCCCCCATGCGGGATGGGCGGATGGACCGTCGCGGCAGAAAATCACCGAGACAATCCAAATCGATGCGCCCCCCGCAAAGGTGTGGGCAACAATCGCGGATTTTCACGATATGAGCTGGCTTCCCAGCGTCGTTAAGACCACGGGCGAGGACGGCAATGAGCCGGAGGTGGCGAAACGTCAGCTCACCCTGGACGGCGGTGCGACCATCGACGAGAGCCTCTCCAAATATGACGCGCGGGCGATGAGCTATTCCTATCGGATCGACAAGGTCGACGTGAAGGTCTTGCCGGTTAACAATTATTCCTCGACCATCGCCGTCCTTCCGGCCGAGGGCGGGAAAAGCACCGTCGAATGGCGCGCCGTCTTTTACCGAGGCGATCCCAACAACAATCCCCCGCCCGAATTGAACGACGAGGCGGCGCTGAAGGCTGTCGGCAAAGTCTATCGCGCCGGGCTCGAAAGACTGAAAAAAAAGGTCGAGGCGGCCCAGTGAACGGCGTGCGGATAACAGTGCGCCTTGCCTGTGTGTACGCGGCCTTTCTCGGCAGTGCTCCGGCCAGCGGGGCCGAAGCCTTCGTCACCGATCAAACCGGCGACGAGGTCAGCGTGCTCGATCTCGGATCGGAGCAGGTTGTGGAGCGGATTCCGGTTTTGGGCAAGCCCCGAACACCTGCCAGCCCTCGGCCACGTATTGCTGTACGAATTCGAAACCTAAGCCGCGATTGGCACTGGTGATCAGGATTGAAGGCATTCGCTCTTCCTAGAACCCTCTGCAATATTTTTCTGCGCAATGACAACTTTCCGGGCGCGCTGATCGTGACCGCCGATCGCGACGACAATCAAATCTCGATTATTGACGCGAAAACTTTTGTCCGCAAAGGCACGGTCAAGGTCGGCGCGCATCCGTTTGGCGTCACCATCGATCCGCAAGGCGCGCGCCTATACGGCGAATGTCGAAAGCAACGACGTGTCCGTCGTCGATCTCAAGGAGGCCAAGCTGCTTGGCGGCGTGGCGGTCGGTGAACATCTGCTCTTGCATTCAATCCTGTACCACGAGCCTTGCCCTCGCCCGCAGCTTTTCCGTCTCGGTCTTCAACTGCCCGCAAGCGGCCAGTATATCGCGCCCGCGCGGGGTGCGCACCGGGCTCGCATAGCCAGCGTTGAACACAATCTCGGAAAACGTTTCGATTTTCCCCCAATCCGAACACTCGTAAGGCGCGCCGGGCCAAGGATTGAACGGTATGAGATTGATTTTTGCGGGAATGCCTCTCAACAGCCGCACGAGTTCACGCGCGTCGGCGGGCGAATCGTTGATGTCCTTCAACATCACATATTCGAAGGTAATGCGACGCGCGTTGGAAGCGCCGGGATAGGCCCGGCAGGCGGCAAGCAGGTCCTTGATCGGATATTTCTTGTTGAGCGGCACGAGTTTGTCGCGCAACTCGTCGCGCACCGCGTGGAGCGAAATCGCGAGCATCGCGCCGGTCTCGCGGCCAAGCTCTTCCATGCGCGGCACCACGCCCGCCGTCGAAACCGTGATCCGGCGCTTCGACAGCGCGAGGCCGTCGCCATCGGAAATGACCGCCACGGCGTCGCGCGCATTGGCGAAATTATAAAGCGGTTCGCCCATGCCCATGAACACGACGTTCGACACCGCGCGAAGACCTTCGCCCGGCACGAGCCCGTCGCCCGGCGGCGTCAGTCCCGGAAAATCCCCAAGCCTTTCCCGCGCGATCAAAACTTGGCCAATGATCTCGCGCGCGGTCAAATTGCGGACAAGCTTTTGCGTTCCGGTGTGGCAAAAGGTGCAGCTCAGCGTGCAGCCGACCTGGCTCGAAACGCAAAGCGTGCCGCGATCGCTCTCGGGGATATAGACGCATTCGACCTC
>DASYNQ010000059.1:0-2612 GCA_036008425.1 Methylocella sp.
GGCCGCGGTGATCTTGGCAACCGTCGGCCGCAATCGGCCGATGTCCGAGTCGTCCGATAATAATTCGAGGGCATCGTTGATGCGGGCGCCAGTTTGCAAAAGAAGCGCAAGATCGCCGGTGAAAATCGTCACGTCCTCGGGACGCGGACGCGACAGGATATTGAAGTCCCAGCGTGGGCCCGGCCTCGCGCCATCATCGCGGACGGTTTCGATCGGAATGAGGCCGAGATATTCGACGCGCTCGGCGACCTCCGCCGCCGTGGAAGCCGCGATCGACCCGCTCACCACTTCGCCATTAGGCTTCAGGGCCCGGTAGCGGAAACTCGTCATGGCTCACCGCACGGTCGTGACGCGCAGAACTTCGGCGGCGGAGGTGACGCCGGCGCGGCATTTCGCGACAGCGTCCTCGACCATGGTTGTCATACCGGAGCGTCTTGCGGCGAGATCGATCGCGCGCGCATCGGCGTGCGGTCCGACAAGGTCGTACACCTCGTCCTTCAATTCAAGCGCCTCGAATACCCCATTGCGGCCACGATAGCCGGCGCCGCCGCAGCGCTCGCAGCCGGCCGGTTCGTGAACGCCATCGCCGGACCGCAGGCCAAGCGCGTCAAGGCGGGGATCGGCGGCAAGGTCGCCGGACGCGAGAATGCGTTTGCGCTTGCATCGATCGCAAAGGATGCGAACCAGGCGTTGCGCGATCACCGCCCGCAGCGTCGATTTGAGCAAGAAACCCTCGACGCCTAGATCGAGCAGGCGCGGAACCGCCGCCGCGGCATTTTCCGTGTGAAGCGTGGTCAGCACGAGATGGCCGGTGAGCGCGGCATGCACGGCGATGCTCGCGGTCTCGGCATCGCGCACCTCGCCCACCATGATGACATCTGGATCTTGCCGGACGAAGGCGCGCATCGCGGTGGCGAAAGTAAGTCCGATCGCGGGTTTCACCTGCGACTGATTCACGCCCTGGATCTCATATTCGACCGGATCCTCGATCGTGAGAATCTTGCGCGATGGGTCGTTGAGCATCGAAAGCATGGTCGCAAGGGTCGTCGTCTTGCCGCTGCCAGTCGGCCCGGTCACGACGATCAAGCCATGCGGGAGCGAAAGCAGCCGACGCACGATTTTCTCGTCGGCGATCGAAAGGCCGAGTTTCGCGACGTCGAGCAACCCACGATCGCGCGGCAACAGGCGGATGACCGCCGATTCCCCGTGCTGGGCCGGCATCGTGGCGACGCGAATATCGATTTCCGAGCGTGCGACCTTCTGCCTTGCCGCGCCATCTTGCGGCAGGCGCCGTTCGGCGATGTTAAGGCCGGCCAGAATCTTGATCCGGGAGATCAAGGCTTGCGGCATGGCATTGGCCGGCGCGGCCACGGCGCGGAGCAAACCATCGACCCGCATGCGCACCACGAGGCCGTTCCGGAACGGTTCGATGTGTATATCGCTGGCCCGAAGCTCCAGGGCCTTTTCGAGCAAGTCGTTGACTGCGCGCACCACCGGGGCGCCGCTCGCCAGATCGCGCAGACTTTCAATGTCGTCCTCGGCGCGGGCGCTCGCGGCGCCACCGTCCCCGGCCGCTGTTTCCTCGCCGCCAAGCTGCTCGCCGAGAACAGTCGCGATATCTTCGAAGGAGGCGATCTCGACCAAAACCGGCGCGCCAAGAACGATTTCGGCGGCGCGGACAGCGGCGGCGTCGCTCGGGTCTGCAACAGCAAGCTTGTATTGACCTTTCGGCATTTCGAAGGGGAAAACCGCGGTGTCGCGCAAGAAGCGCGGCGAAAAGCGTCCGGTCAAAGCCGGCGCGGCAACGAGCTGGGGCAAGGTGAGCCGCTTCAAGCCATAAAATTGGGCGACTTCATCGGCAAATCCATTGGCGGTGAGCTCGGTCGACTCCCAAAGTCTGCGAAGGGATCGTTCCGCGGTGGACGCGCCAGAGGATGCGGCGTCAAATTCCGTGTCCGAAAGCAGATAATTTTTGTTCGCTAAATATTTTGCGAAGTCTTCAACTGCAATTGAACTCATGGTCGCGTTTCTACGCCAATGACACTATTCACAATCACGCCAGGCTTTAGCCAGTGCATGGGCAAGCGCCACCGCCTTCATCCGCGCTAGCTTGCCTCGCTATGGCCGAGGATACGACATTGGCGGGCTCCTTTCCAGCCATTTTGACAAGAAGGTAGCTCCCGCCTTCGACGACATTCATCAGCCGTTGAACGTCCACGCTTCCCGCACGTCCCGTTTTTCAGAGCTAGATGGGCCGCCGTCTAGATCGACTTTGGCCATGGAACTGCTCCCTTTCAGGTGGGATAGCTAATTCGGGTCGACCGAACGAGGTTTCACCACAACCTCCGACCGCGCCGCGTCCCCTGTTCAGGGGGTGCGGTTGGTGCTATTGTTCTGGGCGCGCGGCAACGCCGGAGGGACCGATGGGGGCGGTCGAGCATCTCAAGACGCTGTGTTGCCTCGGGCTTCCACCCGAGAGCGCTATGAGGGCGGTCACGCCTCTGCTGCACGAGATAATCCCGCATGGCGCGACCCGCATGGTTCTCTTCGAACCCGATGCCACGATCGGCACTGGATACGCCGAACATCCTGCGACCGTGGCAATATTACGT
>DASYNQ010000060.1:0-7525 GCA_036008425.1 Methylocella sp.
TCGTCGATTATCCCGGCGAATGGCTGCTCGATTTGCCGCTGCTTGGCAAATCCTTTGGGCAATGGTCGCGCGAAGCCTTCAGTGCCTCGGCAGGCTCTGCAAGGGCGCCGCTCGCGGCGAAATGGCGCGCGCTTGCCGCCGGCACCGATCCGCGCGCCAAGGCCGACGAAGAGCGGGTGCGCCGGGAGGCCGAACTCTTCACCAATTATCTGCGCGCCTGCCGTGCCGATGAAAATCACTTTTCGAGCCTGCCGCCGGGCCGTTTCCTGATGCCGGGCGATCTTGACGGCTCGCCCGCTCTTACTTTCGTGCCGCTCGCCGTCGAGGAAGGCGAAATCTACCCGCCGGGCTCGTTCGCCGCCATGATGGAGCGGCGTTACGAGGCCTATAAGGCGCATGTCGTCACACCGTTTTTTCGCGATCATTTCGCAAGGCTCGACCGCCAGATCGTCCTCGTCGACGCGCTCGCCGCATTGAACGCGGGACCGGCCGCGATGCGCGACCTCGAAGCCGCCCTAACCGACGTTCTCGCCGCGTTTCGCGCGGGGCGCGGCAATCTATTGTCGGCCTTGTTCCGGCCCAAGATCGACAAGATTCTGTTCGCCGCGGCAAAGGCCGATCATTTGCACCACACAAGCCACGACCGGCTCGAGGCGATCTTGCGGCATCTCACCAAAAGAGCCATCGCCCGCGTCGAGACGGTCGGCGCCGAGGTCGATGTCATCGCGCTCTCAGCGGTTAGGGCAACGCGCGAGGGCATGGTTGGCGCCCCCGATGAGCCCACGCTTGAAGCCGTCATCGGCACGCCACTCGAAGGCGAGCGGCTCGGCGATGAGATTTTCGATGGACAGGCAGAGGCGGCGATTTATCCCGGTGAACTCCCGATTGATCCCGAGGCGGTGTTTCGCGACGCTCCGCGCATCGCGCCCAATGAAATCGACTACCGCTTCGTCCGTTTCCGTCCTCCCGTCTCGGTCCGGGCAGAGGACGGCTCGCTGCTGCCGCCGCCTCATATACGGCTCGACCGCGCGCTGCAGTTTCTCCTTGGCGACCGGCTCGGCTAAAGCCCTCGACAAAGGCTTGTTTTGATGATTGACCAGGAAGCGCTGCGGCAAAGCGATTAACGAGGTCTTGCGTGGCCGTTGAACCAAAACCCCGCCCGCGTGCGTTCCGTCTCGGTGCGATGACCCCGGAGCCAGGCGCCGCGGCCCCGAAAGAGGCGGTGGTGATCGAAACCACGGCCGATCCCTACGAGGCCGAGGCCGAGGCTTTTCTGGCCGGTCGCGATGCTGGCGAAGAGGCGGTCGAGGCGGCGCAGAAACAAGGCGTCGTGGCTCGCTCTCTATTGTCTTGGGCCGGTCTTTTCTGGTCGGCCATGGGCGGCCTCGTTTCGCTCGGTTTCGGGCTCTGGCTGACCCGGCTCATCGACGATCTTTTCGCCTGGTCGGCGGCCTTCGGCATCGTTGGTCTTGCGCTCGCGGGCGCGGCCGGAACCGCGCTTTTCGTTCTCGCTATGCGCGAAATTAGCGGAATTCTGCGCCAGCGCCATATCGCGGAACTTCATATTGGGCTCGCCCGCGCGCGCGAAAAGGACGATTTCAAAGAGGCCCGCCGCCTCGTTAGGGATCTTTCCGCGCTCTATTCCGCAAGGCCCGATACAGCTCGCGCGCGCGCCCAATTGCGCAAAGTTGCGCGTGACATCGTCGACGGGCGCGATCTCATCGACATTGCCGAGCGCACGCTTGTCGAGCCGCTCGACTTGGACGTGCGGCGCGAAATCGCGAGCGCGGCCAAAAGGGTTTCCATGGTGACCGCGCTTGCGCCGCGCGCGATCATCGACGTCGTCTTCGTCGGGGCGCAGGCGATAAGGCTCATCCGGCGCATCGCGGTCATCTATGGCGGCCGGCCCGGCCTGCTCGGCTTTCTCAAGCTGTTACGCTCGATTGTCGCGCATATCGCGATCACCGGCGGCATGGCGGTCGGCGACAGCCTCATCCAACAATTCGTCGGCCACGGGATCGCCGCAAGATTGTCGGCCCGTCTCGGCGAAGGCGTTCTAAACGGCCTTTTGACGGCACGCGTGGGGCTTTCCGCCATGGCCGTCTGCCGCCCGCTGCCATTTGGGAGCGGAAAGGCGCCAAGGGTAGCCGACGTCGCGCCTTTTTTGTTCAGCAAGCCGGAGAAGGGGTGAGGGAAAGCGCGACCAATTTCCACTCGCGCTGGTAATTCTTGGCCTGTTGTCTCTGCGATTGCCAGTTTCGCGATGCGCCCGCTTTTGCCCCGCGTCGGACATTTGCTATTTCGGCGTCCGACGTCGTTCAGTTCTGGAACGAACGCGTGTTTGTCGTTCTGCCGAACTCGCATGCGCTCTGTGCTAAGGATGCTATTCTGGGAAGATCTGCGGAGTGAGACTTTCATCCTCAGCCGATCGAGGCATGGGTTGGCGATCCACGACTACGTTATTTAACGCTTGGCGACCCTTGATCATCGTCCGAAGGTCCGTCGGGGTCCTGGCGCGCGACACGCTCATATGGTGGCGCTTCGACTTCGAGGCCGAGCTTCCGGCATCGGGTGAGCTCGGCGGCCACGGATCGGCCCGCACAACAGCTGGGAGAATACGGATGTGCTCCGGGGCGTCGGGTCCATGCAGCGCAAAGACGGCGCCGAACAGCGCGCCCCCCAATAATCCGGCTGCGCCAAGGCGTAACAGCTGGCGGCGTTGGGAGACGGCTTCTGCGTCCGGCGTTGGCGTTTTCGGGCGTGGCTCCGCCGTCGGCGGCTTGTCGTGGCGCGGTCCGGAACACGAAAATGCCGCACAGCTGTAGGCCATACCGAACGATCTTGGCCGCCCGCCGAAAGCGGCAATTTCAGTTTCAACGATCTTGTCATCCGGGTGGATGTCGGCTCACATCTCCCGGGGCGGCGGTCCGGAGCCCTTCGACGATGAACCGGCGCGTCTTCCAAAACATCTTCATCTGCGTCGCGTTCTTGGTTCTCGTGGCGGCGCTTGGGGCCATTCCGGCTTGCGCCAAGGACAGCGGCTCGAAGACGTTCGATCACGTCTATGTCATCGTCCTCGAAAATCATGGCTTCGACGACGCGCTCTACAATGGCCCGTCGCCCTTTCTTCGCGGCCTGTCGCGCGCCCAAGGCCTCGCAACCTACTATTTCGGGGTAACCCATCCGAGCCTGCCAAATTACCTCGCCATGGTCGCTGGTGACGAATTCGGCATCAGAGACGACAATCCGAGTTGCTTTGCCTCCGACTTGCGTCTCCTCCAACATTGCCATCGCCTCGGGGGCGACAGTCTCGTCGATCAGCTGGAGGCGGCCGGCCTCACCTGGGCGCTCTATGCCGAATCCCTGCTCGCCGCAGCCCCTTTGCAACAGGCCAATCCGGCCGATGGTCCCAATGCGCTGTATGCGCAAAAGCACAATCCATTCGTCTATTTCGAGCAGATCGCGAAAAATCCGGCGCGGCTCGACAAGCTTAAACCGCTCGATTCCCTGGCACCGGAGCTTTCCGGCAAGGCGCCCAACTTCGCCTTCATCGTGCCGGACCAATGTCATGACGGCCATGGCCTGGAAATGTGCGACGACCCCGGCCAACTGGCGCGCGATTACGACGCCTTCGTCGAAAAGACGGTCGGCCTGATCCGCGGGTCGCCGAATTGGACGGAAAATTCGGCGATCGTCGTCACATTCGACGAGGGCGAACCGTCGGCCGGCGCGAAAGAAGCTCCCTCTCATATCGATTGTTGCGGCGCCGACGCCGGCGGCGCGGCTCTCGGCGGCAATCACATCGCGACGATCGTAGTGACGAAGTGCGGCGGCCCGGCGACTGACGCCGCGCCGATGAATCATTATGCCTTGTTGGCGACGATCGAGGACGGGTTTCATCTGCCGCGATTGCGCAAAGCGGCGGGGGCGCCGACCCTGATGGATTTGTTCGACCGCCCGTGCCGATGACGGAAAGATTTGATGGCAATCGGTTGTCCAAATAGGTGATGCCGGCCTTTCCCGCGACTAGCGGATTACCTCCACTGCAGCCTTTATCTTTGTCCGAGCCGGGCGTTGAGTCTGAAAGTCGCGGTCAGTCTTGCAAGTCCTGGCACAAGTTCAAGTCCGGGCGCAAGCGCTGGATAGGTGCTGACCGCATGCCGGATCGCGCGCCACGCAACGGAAGGTGCAAGTGAATGGCAGCGCCGCCCAAGATCCTGAAGATCGAGACCGTCGGCCTTGAGAGCCCATCGGGAGGAAACCGCCTATGACGATCCTCCCGACGATGCGCAAGTTCTTCGCGATGCGCGCTGCCAGTGCCTCGATCGCGAATGCGGCGGTCGATCCGCTGCCCAATCCGAGGATCATGCCGTCCTCACCCTCCTCGATGGCCCTTGCGGCGGCCATGCGCTTCGGCCTTTCCAGCTTTGACGACAACGGCATCGTCACCCGATGGTGTCCACCGCCGCCACATCGCCAAAAAGGCACAGCGCGCCGATCGGGTGGAGACGCGCTGCCGGCAGGCTGTCGTCGCCGCGGCGAAGCCGGTCGAAGATCGCGCGCTTCTCTTTCCCCACGACCAGAAAGGCCGTGTGCCGGCTGCTCTCGAGTGCCGGATAGGTCAGCGTGATGCGCGTTTCGGACTTAGCGCCGACGACGGCGGCGACCCACCGGTCGCGCTCCGCGAGCACGGCCGTGCCGGGGAACAACGAGGCTGTATGTCCATCCGGCCCCAACCCTAGAAGGGTCACATCGAAGAGCGGTCGAGCCGGGTCGAGGCGCTCCGCGCCGTAGAAGGATTTGAGCGCGCGCTCATAAGCGGACGCCGCTGCTTCAGGGCTGACACCTTCGGTAGGAATGGGATGAACGTTGATCGCGGGGATCGGCGCGCACGATAGCAGCGCCTCTCGCACCATGCGGTAGTTGCTCAGCGCGTCATCGTGAGGCACGAAGCGCTCATCGCCCCAAAACCAATGGGTGCGGGACCAGGGGAACAAATCGCGATAGCGCGGCCCCGCCAGTTGCTCATAGAGCCGTCGCGGCGTCGAGCCACCGGAGAGGGCGACGGCAAAGGCGCCGTCCTTCACCGTCGCCGCCGCGAGCAGCCAATCCGCCACCCGGCGCGCCAGGGCCTCGGGGTCAACGAGGATCTCCAGTTTGGCCTCGGACGGGCTTGTCATGAGCGCGTCTTTCTGGCCGACGGTCGGTGGGCCATGCGAATAGCGGAGATCGCGGCCTTGGCGAAGCCGGCAAGATAGCGCTCCGGCTCGACGATCATCAGACGCACACTGAGCGCCTTCTGCGTGCAGCGTCGCACCGCTTTGACAACCACCGGCCCGATCGTGAAGTGCGGCGCGAATCGACTATCCATCGCGTCGACACGGATCCAGTCCGCTCCCGCCGAATCGACGGCGCGAACCTCCTTGGCGAGTCGACCGGAGTCCGCCGACAAGATCGACGGCGCGACAACGATCGACCTTTGCGGTGCTGCATGCGGCATTGCCGACTCGGCGCTCAACGCGTTCGATCCCGGTCTGGCCCCGCCGCATAAATGTCCATGATAGCCTTCAGCATCCGGAGCGCCTCTTCCCTCGGACGTTGGAATGAGTTGCGGCCAATGATCGAACCGAACCCCCCGCCGGCATGGATAGAACGGATCTCATCGAGCAGCTTGTCGTCATCGAAAACCGCGGCACCGCCCGAGAAGATGACGATGCGGCGGCCGGCGAACACGCAATCAACGACGTGACGGACTCGCTCCGCCGGGGTCGCGATCGGAATGCGCCGATCGTTGTACACCTTGCGGGCTGCATCCTGCTCGATATGCGCCGTCGGCAGCTTTACCTTGATGATGTGCGCCCCGAGCTGAGCCGCGATGTGGGCGGCATAGCCAACGACGTCGATCGCTGTTTCGCCATCCTTGCTCAGACCCGACCCGCGCGGATAGGACCAGATGACGACCGCGAGCCCGTTGCGTTTTGCCTCCTCGGCATAGGCGCTGAACTGTCCGTACATCTCGAGCTGGTGCGCCGATCCCGGGTAGATCGTAAACCCGACCGCGCAGCAGCCAAGACGAAGCGCGTCCTGCACGCTGGCGGTCAACGCCTGGTTTGGATCTTTCTCCTCCAGCAACAGGTCATTATCGTTGGTTTTGAGGATGAGCGGAATTTCCCCCGCGAAATCGCGGGCGCCTGCCTCCAGGAAGCCCAGCGGAGCGGCGTACGCATTGCACCCCGCTTCGATCGCGAGCTCGAAGTGATAAAGCGGATTGTACGCTGGGGGATTTGGGGCGAAGGAGCGCGCCGGCCCGTGCTCGAACCCCTGATCGACCGGCAAAATCACTAGTTTGCCGGTGCCACCCAACCGGCCGTGGTTCAACAGCCGGGCCAGGTTGGTCAGTGTCCCGGCGCTATCCGCGCCATACCAACTCAAAATCTCTCTTACCCGCGGTGTCATTGCCGCTCTCCTGTCGAGGCTTCCGCGGCTGCCGCCACTCGTTCATTACGGCTACCGCTGCCTTGTCGCTCCTCTAGCTGATGCACGATCCCGGCGGCGATCTCGGTTGGCCGGCCGCCGGCATCGACGATGATTGGATGCTCGTCCGGCGTGGGTTCCTGCAGCGTCGCAAACTGGCTGTCGAGCAGGGCCACCGGCATGAAGTGCTCGTGCCGTGCGGTCATGCGCCGGCGAATGAGGTCGTACGATCCTTTGAGGTAAATCAGCGTCACGTCCGGGCGGTCGCCGATGATGATGTCCCGGTAGGAACGCTTCAGCGCCGAGCAGGTGAGCACGCCGGACTCGCCCCGCGCGCGCCAACTATCGATTTCGTCGGCGATCTTTCGCAGCCACGGCAACCGGTCCGCATCCGTTAGCGGCGTGCCGCCATGCATTTTCTCCACGTTCGCGGCTGGGTGCAGATCGTCGCCCTCCTGAAATTGGCAGCCGAGTGCGGCGGCGAGCAGGGCCGCGACTGTGGTCTTGCCGGATCCGGAGACGCCCATGACAACGGCGATCACCGGCCTGGTGATAATGTGCGCGATGGCTGCGGACCACACGCGCTGGGGTTGGCAATCGCCTCGCATCATTGCTCCTTCATGACCGCGCGCCGATGTCAGCCGGGGCGCAATATGGTCACACTCCGAGCCCAGCGACAAGAAGAATGGCAAAGCTCAATATAAAGAAAAGCCGCTTCGCGATAGAGCGTGGCCGCGGCCTTACAGGGCACTGTCCGGCCGCGCCGGGCGGAAGGCCACTCAAGCTCTTCGTCGTTTCGCATCTGCGCCCGCGCATAATATCCCTTGCCGGAACTTGTTGCATAACGGCACGTATTGGACGCCGCCTCGTGGGATCAAAACTTGCAATCCCATATGCAATTCGTATAATGACGTGCACAGTTCATTCTACCGTGGACTTACAATCCCCTATGCAATTCGTATAATGCCGTGCACAGGCCATTCTACCGTGGGGGCGCTTCCCCGCTTTACCCCTGCAGACGTCTTCGGCGTCGTTACAAGCTTTATGCAAT
>DASYNQ010000061.1:0-1807 GCA_036008425.1 Methylocella sp.
TGCCTGACCGCGAGAGCATGATTGATGCGGCCGCGATTGCCGAGCATCCACGGATTGATGACGTAGTTCACGCCAAAATGATCCGGCGCGCACATCAAAATTTTTTGTCTGGAATTGGGCGCGGCGGCGGTTCCGGCGCCATGTTGAGGCACCGGCGCGTTTGCGACATGAATATTCATGCTACGCTCGTCTCGGCATGGGGCGTGGCTGTTTCCTCAAGCGCGTCATGGAAGACCTCGACCGCCTGCAAGAGATCGGCCTCGTCGATAATTAGGGGCGGCGCGAAGCGAATGACGGTTTCATGCGTCTCCTTGGTCAAAACGCCGCGCCGCAGCATGACGAGACACACTTCCTTTGCGCTGGCGCGCGCGGGATCGAGTTCGACTCCCGCCCAAAGCCCTTTGCCGCGGACCTCGACGATGGCGGGATGGCCAATGCCGGCAAGCGCGGCGAGCAAGGTTTTCCCCAGGACGCGGCTGCGCAAGGCGAGATCCTCGTCTTGGAGAACGTGGATCGCCTCGCGCGCGACCGCCGCGGCCAGCGGATTGCCGCCGAAGGTCGAGCCATGGCTGCCCGGATCGAAAACGTCCATGACGGCGCGCCGCGCGACAAACGCGGAGACGGGCATCAGGCCGCCGCCGAGCGCCTTGCCAACAATGAGACCGTCGGGCTTGGCGTTCTCGTGTTCAAAACAGAAGTTTCGCCCGGTGCGCCCGAAGCCCGACTGAACCTCATCGAAAATCAACAATATGCCGTGTTTGTCGCAGATCCTCCGGAGGCTTGCCAGATATCCCTTGGGCGGTACGACAATGCCTGCCTCGCCCTGAATGGGCTCGATGAGAACGGCGGCCGTGAACGGCGAGATCGCCGCCTCAAGCGTCCCCGCGTCGCCGAATGGCACGGTGACAAACCCGAGCGCGAAAGGCCCAAAACCGCGCCGGTAGGACGGTTCGCTGGAAAAGCCTATGATCGACGTCGTCCGGCCATGGAAATTCCCGGCGGCGACAAGAATCTCCGCCTTGCCGGCGGGGATCGAAAGCCGGTCATATCCATAACGGCGCGCGGCCTTGATCGCGGTCTCGACCGCCTCCGCGCCAGTGTTCATCGGCAGGCAGGCATCGAGCCCGGCGAGCCCCGCGAGTTCCTCGCAAAGCGGCCCGAGATTATCCGAATGATAGGCACGGGAGACGACATCCAAGCGGTCGAGCTGACGCTTCATGGCATGGACGAGACGCGGATGAAGATGGCCGAAACTCGCCGCCGAATAGGCGCTCATCATATCGATGTAGCGCTTGCCGCCGGTATCGAAGAGATGCGCGCCGGCGCCCCGCGCCAAGACAACCGGAAGGGGCGCGTAATTTTTCGCGCCGAAGCGGGCTTCGCTAGCGATGACACTCTGCGGGGATATGGCGGTTGGCAAGGACATCGGGCCTTGCAAGGACATGGCGGCCTCCTATCGATACTCTCTTCCAACAAGATCTATCGCATGGATGGCGGCGCTCTTGCCCCGGAACTTGGCCCGCTTTCGCGCAGAATATCCGCGACAAAGCCCCTTCCACGCGCAAAAATGCACGGGCACGTATTTTGCTCACGGCCAATCGCCGGATACCGTTCGAAAACTTAAAAATTTAGGCGACAAGAGAGCGAAAGATGGCGCGCCAACACGTGATCGACGAAATGGACTTCAAAATCATGAAGCGGCTGCAACTCGACGCGCGGATCAGCAATGTCCGCCTCGCCGAGGACGTGCATTTGTCGCCGAGCGCCTGCCTAGAGCGGGTCAAGGCGCTCGAAAAGGATGGGCTGA
>DASYNQ010000062.1:0-3656 GCA_036008425.1 Methylocella sp.
GAATGGGATCAATCCGCGGATATCATCAGGGCCAGCGGCCATAGGAGCCGCGCACAAAGGCCGGACATATGACTGCACCCGACCGTCTTGCACGAACGCTCATAAAACCCCTTGCCAAACGGGGGCGTCCACATATGACAATGCCGATCGACTTTAATGCGATCTATGACACGGCGAAGTCGCAAAGACAGATTTTGGAGTCAAGCTGCCGTCGCTCTGAATCGAAATTCCCAAGATGATCGGAGGTTGGACGGTAGTACTCGCCAAAATTGGTCTATTTGGTCGGTCTGCGCGTTGTCGGGCGCGGGGGGGCTCTCATTGAACGCCGGACGGGCAGTTATTGCTGGGATCGAGAGCGGGCATTGGCTTCGGTAGTGGTACGGGGGAGCACAATCAACGGCTAACCAGCCGCGCAATGGCAAAGGCGGCGGCGGCGGCAAGTGAACCGACAATCGCCGTCTGCAAGGCGCTCCGGACCGGCGCGACGCCGGTCAATTGGCCCTTGACGCCGCCAAAGATCAGTAGGGCAGCAAGGGTCAGCGCGATCGAGACCGGAAGCGCGTGGGAAACCGTGTCCAGCAGGAAATAAGGCGCTAGCGGAATAAGTCCGCCGACGACATAGGCGCCGCCGATCGTGAAAGCACTTTTGAGTGCCCGGCTTGCCGCCGGCTCTTCCAAGCTAAGCTCGAAACGCATCATGAAATAGACCCAACGGTCCGGGTCGCGGGTGAGGGCGGCGGTTACCGTTTCGGTCAAAGCGGGATCGAGGCCCTGTTCGCGCAGAATTTGCCGGACTTCGGCGCGCTCGGTTTCCGGCACTTGTTTGATCTCCATTTTTTCGCGTTGCAGTTCGGAATGGTAATGTTCGAGATCCGTTTGCGCCGCGAGATAACCGCCAAGACCCATTGCGATCCCGCCAGCCGCGACCTCGGCGAGGCCGGCGGTTATAATGATTGCCGTCGAGGACACGGCCCCGGAAAGGCCCGCCGCAAGGGCGAAAGGAACGGTTAGCCCATCCGCCATTCCGATCACGACATCGCGGACAAGGGCCGAGGCGGAAAAGTGCTTTTCGATATGCGGCGTCGTTGGCATGCGGCACCAGAAAGTTAACCCGGTCGCGGGATTTTGTTCGCTCCGGCGGGTTACCGACGCCCGGCGCGGCGCCGAGAAAAATTTTTAGGCGGCCCTGTTCGTCTTGTTGCGCTTCCCGCAAGAGAGCGTCGGGCGAAGGGCACCGTTGCGTCGCGCTCGAAGCGGGGAGTCCGCGGCCAGAAATTCAATGTCGGGGGAAGGCGCGCCGGTTGTTATTCCGACCAGGTTTAGCGTCAGGTCTTTTTCGCGAATGGGCTGCTGGCCGGCTTGCCCTGGCCTTGCGCCGTCTTGTAGGCCGACACGTTGGCCTTAGACTGGTTTTTGTCCGCCTTCGGTTTTTATTTTCCTTATTGCCTCTTTGAGCCTTCGACATGGCGATCCTCCTGATTGAAAGCCCGAACGCTTTGCGTTGGTGTCTCGATTGTTTTCAGGCTGCGCCTTTACCGAGACAGAGTCGAGCGAAATGGCGGGGGCCTTGACTCCGTGCCGCTAAGCATCATCCTAAGCGGATGACTTCCTTTGGAGACCGAGCGTCGACCGCTACACGTTTGCCACCAATCGGGATCGACCCGTCGACACCGGATGGCTTGAGCAAAGCATTTTCTATGGGGGCGAGCGAGTGCCTAATGGCCGCGATGGAATTGGACAGAGGATTTTCCGATCGTACGGGTGAGTATATCGTAACCTTCCATGCCATCGAATTCGGGCTAAAGGCTTTTCTGATTAAATGTGGAGTGCCTGAATGGGGTCTCAGAGAAAAGCCATATGGGCATGACCTTGTATGCCTCTACAACATGGCGAAACAGCGCGGTCTTTCTCTCGGCATTACGGATGTCGACGAGATGCTCGCTTGGATTAATGAATGGCATCATTGTGGCGTAAAAATTCGATACGAATTTACGGAGCAGCGCACTCTGCCAATTTGCGCGACTCTCTTTACCTTTGGCGGAAGCCATCATCAAAGCGAGCAACTAGGGCTATGCCTTAAGGCCCGAAGGCGAGCGCCGCCTCGCCACCGGTGAGGAAGCCGGCACTTGGCCGTGGGATGGCCGGAACGCGGCCCCTCGACGGCATGACGAACCTCCGAAAGTAAGCCTTCGCGTGGCCTTGGCGCGGCGACGTACATCATGCATGTACAAGCCGTCTGGATAGTCCAGCAGCCTAACCTAACTTCCGTACCGCGATCCAAAATGATTATCTGACGGCAGCGGCTTGATCAGCGGTGCGAGCAGCTTGGCGGCCTGCTGGGTCGTGAGGACGTCGGCAGGGTCGAGCTTGATGATTTCGGCCTTGTCCGGGTCTGGCTCCCACACGTCCTCGCCAATGAGCCGCCCCCGGTCGTCGTATGGCCAGATCATCTCCAGGAAATTCGTATAGAGATACATTGCGTTCTCGTCGGGTTTGACCGCTTTCGCTTCCAGCACTCTTTTCACGATTCGTTCGGAGAGAAAGCCAGGCAAGTAGGACATCGCCTTGTTGAACATGAGCGATCCTCCTGAAACCTGCTGGTGTTAGATGGAGGTCGAGGCGATGTAGTTTGACGTTGCCCCAACTTTCATCCAGTTGCGGCTAGAGTCTGGCAGTTGCTGCCATCATACACGGTTGCAGCCACGGGCCAAGGCGCGGAGCCATTGCGGAGCGCAGTGGCGACAATGGCGCAACCGCAGTCGCCATCCGGTCATTGCGGAGATAATCGAGGAAGATGCGCCCTCCGCGCAGCTTCTTGGCCATGTTGACGATATAGAGCTGCGGATTCTCTTTCGCCATTCGAATGCGAAAGCCTTTGCATCCGGCCAGGTCAGCTTGCTTTTCTTGGAAGCGGCAAGCGCTGTGATGACATGCAACCCTTTGCCGCCAGTTGTCTTGCAGAAGCAGACGAGGCCGAGTCCGTCGAGCCGCTCTCGCATTTTCTTGGCGGCTTCGACGACGGTGGAGAACGCAACGTTGGGGCCGGGGTCCGGGCCTCGAGGTAATGAGCGAGATCAAGCTTCGTCACCGGCTCGCCGTCGCGAGCGTCCGGCCAAAGCGCCTTGTCAGGATTTGGGAACAGCACACCCAAGACGACGGACTTGCCCCCTCTATCGAGCGGGTTCGGCGCTCGTAAGGCCGCCTTGAGCCTGCTGGCGGGCTTTGAACCGCCGTAGCCTCCGGAGGCGCCGGCTTTTCAACTTCAACCTCGGCCGCCGGCTTATCCTCGCGCAGCCCATTGAGGGCGGCCTGCCGAACCAAGCTGGCGCGGCGACGTGTTTCAGAAGTCCATGACGAAGCTTCTGAACCATCCGCAAGTGAAGCCGCTCTTGTCCGATGACCATTTCTCGGTGGATGGGACCTTGATCGAGGCCTGGGCGTCGCAGAAGAGCTTCAAGCCGAAAGACGGCTCCGGCGATGGCGATGGCGCGAACTGGCACAACCAGAAGCGCTCGGACGAAACGCATGCGAGCACGACGGATCCCGAGAGCCGCCTCTACCGCAAGGCCGCGGGGCGCGAGGCAAAACTCTGCTACATGGGCCATGTCACCATGGAGAACCGGCACGGGCTTGCGGTGGCGGGCATGGTCACGACG
>DASYNQ010000063.1:0-11784 GCA_036008425.1 Methylocella sp.
CTGTTCGGCGGAAATCCCGGTGGTCAGGCCATGCTTGACATCGACCGATACCGTGAAGGCGGTGCCGTGCGGCGCCTCATTGGCCGCCACCATCGGCTGAAGGTTCAAACGCCTGGCGTCGGCGGCGGTCACCGGCGCGCAAACGATGCCGGAGGAATGGCGTATGATGAAGGCCATTTTTTCCGGCGTGCAAAGCGATGCGGCGCAAATCAAATCGCCTTCGTTCTCGCGGTCGCCGTCATCGGTGACGATAACGATCTCACCGCGCGCGATCGCCTCAATCGCCTCCGTGACCGAATGGGGCATCGCGGCAACCTCTCTAAATTCCCTCCCCCGGCCTCAGAAAGTCGGCCGGCGAGACGGCATGTGCGATTTTGCGTCAGCCCGGCGGCGTTCCCGATGATGATAAACTAAAGTGGCGCACTGCCTTTAACAATGCCCGCTGGCCCTTAAGGCAACAAGGCGTTTGCCTCCCCCCAGATGCGCCGCACCACCTCTCCGGCAGGCTCGGCGCGGGCCATAGCGGCGGATTGTCCCGCCCATGTTTGCAGCCGGTCCTTGTCGTTCGTTCTCTGCGCGTCTTCCCGCAACGCTTGGGTCAGGCCACGCTGGATGGGATAAGGCGCGGGCGGCGGCGCGCCACGCGCGGCGACGGCCCGGACATAGGCGTTATTGACGCTTCGTCCCAGCCGGCCGCTAAAGGCACGGGTCAACACCGTGTCCTCCGGTTCAAGTTCGACAAGCGCCTCGGCCCATGCTGGGTTTACTTGGGCTTCGGGACAGCGCAGAAAAGCGGTGCCGATCGCAACAGCGGAAGCGCCGAGCGTCAGAGCCGCCGCGACCCCACGCCCATCGCCGATTCCGCCCGCCGCGATCACCGGGACGGAGAGCCTGTCGGCGACACGGGGGACCAGGCTAAACAATCCCACGCCCTGCCGTTCGGCCGCGGCCTGATCGAAAGCGCCGCGATGGCCGCCGGCCTCGATCCCTTGCGCGACGATTGCGTCCGCCCCCGCCTCCTGCGCGCGGATCGCCTCGGAGACGGTCGTCGCGGTGGCAAACCAGGCAATGCCGCGTGCCTTGAGGGCGGTGACAAATTCCGGCGAAAAGAGCCCCATGATCGAGGAGGCGGCGCGGGGTCTCGCCGCAAGCGCCGCCGCACATTGCGCCATGAAATCAGGCGGGCGCGCATCGCCGGCCTCCGGAGCAACCTCGGGGCCCCATTGCGCCAGGAAACGCCGGACTTTCTGTTCGGCCTCCTCATCGCGCGCCGGTGGCGGATCCGGAACCCAGAGATTGAGCTGAAAACTTCCGTTGCTCTCGCGCTGGAATGAGTCCGACCATACGGCGATGCCTTTTGGCGGAGTCAACACGCCGCCCATCGCGCCCATCGCGCCGGCGTTGGCGACGGCTACACTCAAGGCCACCGGGCACGCCCCCGCCATCGGCGCAAGCAGAATGGGAATTTTGAGGCCGTAGACCTCGCAAAATTTTTTCGCCCGGGCGCGGGCGGACGACGGGGAAGCGTCACAAGGCGAAATTTCCGGTCCTGGCATCGGCAGGTCTTTCACATTTGCGGCGCAAACGGCCATTTCGGGCTTTCGCCGACTTGGGCGCGATGGCGCAAGAACTGATCGGCGAGCACGCAGGCAACCATGGCTTCGCCGACCGGAACGGCGCGGATTCCAACGCAAGGATCGTGGCGGCCTTTTGTCGCGATTTCGGTCTCGGCGCCGGAACGATCGATGGTAAGACGCGGGGTCAGAATCGAGGAGGTGGGCTTGACCGCGAAACGCGCGACGACCGGCTGGCCGGTCGAGATCCCGCCGAGTATTCCGCCCGCGTGGTTCGACAAGAACAGCGGCGCGCCGTCGTTGCCGCGGCGGATCTCGTCGGCATTGGCTTCGCCGGAAAGTCCGGCGGCGGCGAAACCGTCGCCGATCTCGACGCCCTTGACCGCGTTGATCGACATAAGAGCGCTAGCAAGTTCCGCGTCGAGCTTGCCATAGACCGGCGCCCCCCAGCCCGGCGGCACACTCTCGGCCACGATCTCGATGACGGCGCCAATGGAAGACCCTGCCTTGCGGATGGAATCGAGATAGGTCTCAAAAAATGCCGCCGCCTTGGGATCGGGGCAGAAAAAGGGATTCTTGGCGCACTCGTGCCAATCCCAATTGGCGCGATCGATCTTGTGCGGACCCATTTGCACGAGCGCGCCGCGGATCAGCACCTTATCGATGATTTTGCGGGCGATCGCGCCTGCAGCCACGCGCATCGCGGTTTCCCGCGCCGACGAGCGTCCGCCGCCGCGAAAATCCCTGATTCCATATTTGAGATCATACGTAAAGTCGGCATGGCCCGGCCGGTAGGTATCCTTGATTGCGTCGTAATCCTTGGAGCGTTGATCGGTGTTCTCGATCAAAAGCGCGACCGGCGTTCCGGTCGTCACTTGGCGTTTGGATTTTCCATCATGAAAAACGCCGGAGAGGATTTTGACTCGATCGGCCTCTTGCCGTTGGGTTGTGAAGCGTGACGTGCCGGGACGCCGCTGATCGAGGAAAGCCTGGATATCGCCTTCTTCGAGCGGAATCAATGGCGGGCAGCCATCGACCACGCAACCGATCGCGGGACCATGGCTTTCGCCAAAAGTCGTCACCCGAAAGAGATGGCCGAAGGTGTTGTGCGACATTGGTTACGACCGGCGGGAGAATGGGTTGGGGCTCGGTTTGAATTTGGCTGGCGACTATTTTGGCGGTTCAGGCATAGGGTGTGGTTGCATCGTGGTCTTTCCAAAAAGCGACAGTTTGTGACTTGGAGCTTCTCAGCTTACCATTCACCCCAGGCGAGCATTATCGGCTAGACAGGTCTGCACTTGTCAACACACGCTTTGCGACCGCCTCCGGCGGCGGCCCGAAGGGTCGCCATTGCGAGGAGCGTAGCGACGAAGCAATCCCGTCGCCCGTTGCCCCTGGATTGCTTTCCGCTTCGCCTTCGGCTCGCGGTCACAATGACGGGGCGAGAGTCACCGCGACGACGGGCGAAGGCGGCTCACGCCAGATCTTCATAAAGATCCCGCCACAAGGGATTGCTTGCTTCGATCAGCGTCAGCTTTTTCTTGCGAGAGCCGGCCTTGATTTGTTTCTCCCGCGCGATGGCGTCCTGCATGGAAACGTGGAATTCAAACCATACCAGCAACTTGCAGCCGTAGCGCGCCGTGAAGCCAGAAACCAGCGCCTCACGGTGCTCCCCGCCCGCCGCGACAGGTTCGACGTGACCCCATTATAGATGGTGCCGTTGCGCTTGTTCGCCATGATGTAGACGGCGGGGTTTTTCATGGCCTTGTGCCTCGCCGCGCGAACAATGGGAAACAAGCCATGATCGAGGACAAGAGCTGGATTGCTTCGTCGCTGCGCTCCTCGCAATGACCGCCGCCAACCATCACCCCTTCTCCCGCAAGAGCCGCCCCTTTTCGCGGCTCCAGTCGCGCGCCTTTTCTGTCTCGCGCTTATCGTGCAGTTGTTTGCCGCGGGCAAGCGCGATTTCGATTTTTGCCCTGCCCTTCTCGTTGAAGTAAATTTTTAGCGGCACGATCGTCATGCCCTGGCGTTCGGTGCCCTGCGCGAGCTTCGCGATCTCCCGCGATTTTAGAAGCAGTTTGCGCGGCCGTTTCGGCTCGTGATTGAAGCGGTTGGCTTGCAGATATTCCGGAATATTCGCATTGACGAGAAAAACTTCGCCGGCGCGATCGACGCTCGCATAGCTTTCGGTGATGGTGGCCTTGCCGGTGCGCAATGACTTCACCTCGGTGCCGGTGAGCATCAGGCCCGCCTCAAAAATTTCGCCGATTTCGTAATTGTACCGCGCCCGCCGGTTGTCCGCGGCGATTTTTCGCGGGCGCTCTGGCTTGGATGTCACTTAGCACCCCACGCGCGATTCCGGTATGTCACGCATGAATGAGCCCGGCATGGATCATCGCGGCCTTCATCGCGGCTTGCGCCGTCTCCGAGGCTGGCAGCATGGGGAGCCGTATTTCGCCGGAGATTTTTCCAAGCAATGAGAGCGCATATTTCGGACCCGCCGGACTGGGTTCGACGAACAAAGCGGCGTGCAGCGGGGTCAATTGATCGAGCATCTTTAGAGCCGCCACGAAATCGCCGGAAAGACACGCCTCCTGCATTTGCGCACATTGTTTGGGCGCGACATTCGCGGTGACCGAAATGCAGCCATGGCCGCCATGCGCCATCACCGCGAGTGCCGTCACGTCTTCGCCCGAAAGCTGAATGAAATCGGGCCCGAGCGCGTGGCGCTGGAGCGCGGTGCGGGCGAGATTGCCCGTCGCATCCTTGACGCCCGCGATATTCCTCAATTCGTAAAGCCGCTTCATGGTGTCGATCGATATATCGACGACCGAACGCGGCGGAATATTGTAGACGATGATCGGAATGCCCACGGCATCGTTGACCGCCTTGAAATGGCGAAAAAGACCCTCCTGCGACGGCTTGTTGTAATAGGGTGTGACGGTCAGAACGCCATCGGCGCCGGCGGCTTCCGCGAAACGCGCAAGTTCGATCGCTTCCTGCGTATTGTTCGACCCCGCTCCGGCGATGACCGGAACCCTCCCCTTGGCCTCGCTCACGCAGGCCGCGATCACCTTACGGTGCTCCTCGTGCGACAGGGTGGGACTTTCCCCCGTCGTTCCAACCGGCACGAGACCATGCGAGCCGCTGACGATCTGCCAATCGACGAGGGCCCGAAAACGATCCTCATCGAAGCGCCCATCTTGAAATGGCGTGACAAGCGCGGTGATCGAACCCTTGAAAGCCGTCTGTCTCCCAATTGCCACAGTGTTGCCTTTCCTAAGATCCGCCCAAGTGACGCCTTATTTTAGGGGCTCTGTTCAACAAACAAGCGCCATGGCGCTGACAAAGACCCAGCATGGACGCAGCATGAGACATAGACTCCGAATCCGCTCTCGAAAAGGACTCTTTTCTCGAGACCGAATCGCCGATTGAGCCGAGGCCGGAGCTTTTCGACAGTCAAGGCGGCGTACCGGACAGGCTTCGTTTGCCATTTGTTAAGCAAGAATGGTGCAGGTTTGTCCCTTTCCGCGCCGCGTTGTTAGGATTGGATGAACCATGCGCACAACGCAATTTCGTTTCGGGCGCATCCCAGGAATCGGCGCTGTAGCGATTTGCGCCCTCGCCGCGGGATGGACCGCGGGGCAACGCTCGCTATTCGTGGCGGGTCACCGCGAGAAGTCGTCGTCCTTGCCGCTGGCCCCAGAGCGCGATTCCAGGGGACCCGCGTCTCCGAACGATGAGACTCGTTCGAGCGCGGGCGATCTCGCGAAGGCGACACCGCAAGCTGGCGTACCCTCGCCGGACTTCCCCGCGCGACAAGAACGCGACCTGACCGGCCTTGCCGAGGCGATCACGTTTTATAAGGCCGGCGACCTTGCGCGTGGCGACAGCGCGGCGATGACCGCAAAGGACAAAACCGTCAGAACGGCCCTTGAATGGATCGCGCTGCGGAGCTTTCCGCGTGAAACCGGCTTCGAGCGGTTGCAGGCCTTCATGCAGGCACACCCGGCCTGGCCCGCGCTCGACTGGCTAAAGAAGCGCAGCGAGGATGCCCTCTTCGGAGATCGCAAAAGCGACGCGCTCATCAAGACCTTTTT
The DNA here is from genome assembly GCA_036008425.1 of Methylocella sp. Classification (GTDB taxonomy): domain Bacteria; phylum Pseudomonadota; class Alphaproteobacteria; order Rhizobiales; family Beijerinckiaceae; genus Methylocapsa. The sequence goes on from DASYNQ010000063.1 coordinate 5,678, forward strand.
CAGCGGCGCGGATCCCGAGACTCCGGCGGGCAAGCTCGCTCTTGCGCGCGTTTTGATCGACGACGGCAAGACGAGCGAGGCGGCCGCCTTGGTGCGCGCGGTGTGGCGTGAAGCCGACCTCAACCCCCAGCTCGAAGGGAAGATGAAAACGGATTTCAACACCTATTTGAGCAGAGCCGACCATAAATTTCGTGCCGATCGTTTGCTCTACAAGGAGCAGATCGCCGGGGCATTTCGCGCCGCCGCCTTGGCCGGGCCCGATGTGCTGGCGCTCGCCAAGGCACGGGCCGCCGTGATCAAGGAAGCGCCGAGCGACAAGCTTCTCGCCGCGGTTCCCTTGGCCCTTCGCACTGACCCCGGCTTTCTTTTCGCGCAGATTCACAAACTGCGCCACGCCGACAAGATCCGCGCGGCGGCCGACATCATGCTGGCCGCCCCGCGCGATCCCTCGCGTCTTGTCGACGGCGACGAATGGTGGGTCGAACGCCGGCTTCTCGCCCGCAAGCTCCTCGATCAAAACGACCCGACGACCGCCTACAAGCTGTGCTCCGAACATTCCGCGGTGTCGCACGAAATGCGGATCGAGGCCGAATTTACCGCCGGCTGGATCGCGCTTCGCTTCCTTCACGACCCAGCACGCGCGGCGGGGCATTTCGACGCCATAACCAAGCTCGCCGAGACACCAATGTCCCGGGCACGAGCGGCTTATTGGCAGGGCCGCACCGCCGAGGCAAGCCTCGCGGACGACGCCGAGACAACGGCCCGCACGTTCTACGAGCAGGCGGCGGTTCATCAGACAACCTATTACGGCCAGCTCGCGCGCGGAAAACTCGGGCTAATAACGCTGCCGATCCGCTCGATCTCCAACGAGGCAAAGGGAGAGGACCGCGAAGACGCGATCAAGGTGATCGAACTTCTCTACGCCGCCGGCGAAAAAGATTTGGCGGCTCCACTTGTCATCGAAGCGGCGCGTCACCTTGCCGATGAGACCCAAGTAGCGGCGCTGGCGAGCCTCGTTGCGAAGCAACGCGACGCGCATCTTTCGCTTAACGTCGGCAAGATCGCAAGCCAGCGCGGCATGCCAATTGATGAGCTGGCCTTCCCGAATTATGGCGTCCCTCCCTTCGAGCCTTTACAAAATTCCGCCGCGCCGGCGGTCGTCTATTCGGTCGCACGCCAGGAAAGCGCCTTCGAGCCGTCCGCCGTCTCGTCGGCCGGAGCCAAAGGTTTGATGCAGATGATTCTGTCGACCGCGAAAAGGACCGCCGAGCATGCGGGAGTCGCCTTCGACCCAAAGCGGCTCCTCACCGACGCGACATTCAATGCCCAGCTTGCGGCACGTCATCTCGGCGAGCTTATGGCCGAGCAGAAGGGCTCGTACATCCTGACCTTCGCCGCCTATAATGCCGGCGGCAAGAGGGTCAAGGAGTGGATCGACGCCTATGGCGACCCACGCAAACCCGGCGTCGATCCGATCGACTGGGTCGAGCGGATTCCCTTCACCGAAACCCGCAATTACGTCCAGCGGGTGATCGAAAATCTCAGCGTTTACCGGGTTCGTTTGGGCGATACGGGACCGGCCTCGGCCGAGACCATTCTTAACACGCAGGCCAAGCTCTGAACGGGTTCTCGACAGGTGGCGCTAATTCGCTCCTGCGCCATGAAGGAAATGGCCGACATGTTCCAATGCACGGGTTTCGCCACGCGGAACGCGAACGAGCCGCTCGCAGCTTACTCGTTCAACCGCCGCGACCCCGGACCGAAGGACGTCAAGATCGAAATTCTCTATTGCGGCGTTTGCCATTCCGACCTCCATCAGGCACGCGACGAATGGCTTAACACGGTCTACCCTTGCCTTCCGGGACATGAAATTGTCGGCGGGTGACCAAGACGGGCGCCGAGGTGACCCTTTTCAAGACGGGCGACCTCGCCGCTGCCGGCTGCATGGTCGATTCCTGCCGCATTTGACCTTCCTGCCGCGAGGGCTTTGAACAATTTTGCGAAGGGGGCTTCAACCCAACCTACAACGGCGTCGACAAAGTGATCGGAGGCCCAACTTTCGGGGGCTATTCCAACGCGATCGTCGTCGACGAGGCTTTCGTGCTGCGGATTTCCGGCAAGCTCGATCTGGCCGGCGTGGCGCCTCTGCTCTGCGCCGGCATCACCACCTATTCGCCGCTGCGACATTGGAAGGTCGGACCGGGTCAAAAGGCCGGCATCGTTGGGCTTGGCGGCCTTGGTCATATGGGCGTGAAATTTGCCCACGCCTTTGGCGCCCATACGGTTTTGTTCACCACGTCGCCGAGCAAAGTCATGGGCGCCAAAAGGCTCGGCGCCGACGAGGTCGTGATCTCAAAAAATCCCAATGACATGGCCGCGCACGCGAACAGCTTCGACTTTATTCTAGACACAGTCGCGGGACCGCATGAGGTCAGCCGTTATCTCGACCTTTTGAAGCGGGACGGGACGCTAACCCAGGTCGGCGCCCCCGAAAAGCCCATGGCGGTCGAAATCTTCAGACTCATCTTCAAGCGCCGCAATTTTGCCGGCTCGCTGATCGGCGGCATAGCCGAGACGCAGGAGATGCTCGATTTCTGCGCCGAGCACCGGATTATCACGAACGTGGAAATCATCCCCATTCAGAAGATCAACGAGGCCTATGAGCGGATGCTGCGCAGCGACGTGAAGTACCGCTTTTCTATCGATATGAGCTCGCTATCGCGCGCGGCATAACGCCCTGATCGGCATGGATCGCCGGAACGGCTTCCGCGACCTGCTTTACGCGGCATCGTCTATTGATTCACAATTTCCTCGATGTGGCGCACCAAGACTTGGCCGTCGTAAGGTTTTGCCAGGAACTTGCCGTCGCGCGGAATTGTCTCCGCGCGGATACGATGGCCGGAAGTGAGGACAATTCCGATGCTCGGCCAGCGCTGGCAAATATTGCGCGCGAGGCCCAGACCGTCAAGCGAGCCCGGCATTTCGACATCCGAGAACACGACGCGCACCTCAGGGGTAGCTTCGAGTATCCGCATCGCTTCGTCGGCATTGCCCGCCTCCAAAACCTCGAAGCCGGCCTCGGCGAGAAGATCCGCACCCGTCAGACGCACAAAGGGCTCGTCCTCGACGATCAGGACGACGGGGCGGGATTTTGCAGGTTTTGCTTTCATGCCTTGGTAACATTAGGATTTGACATAAGTTCCCATGGTTCGTCCGGTTGATTAATAAACCATTTCAACTTCGCCAGCACGGCAGCGGTGATCGCATGGCTATAGCGGAGCTTCCGTTCGAAAGCCGTTTTTACTCAGCGCCGGATGGGTTGAAACTTCATGTTCGCGAATATGGCTCAACGCTCGATCCCGGCGTCCCCGTCGTCTGTTTGGCTGGGTTGACGCGTAATTCGGCGGATTTCGGCCGCTTGGCGAGCGCGCTCGCCGCCGGTCTGAAAGGAGCCAAGCGGCGGGTGCTGGCCCTCGATTATCGCGGCCGTGGCCTTTCCGGTTATGACCGGAACTGGAAGAATTACAGTCTCGAAATCGAAAACGCCGATGTGCTGTCGGTTCTCGCCGCCATGGAGATCGAGGCCGCGATCTTCATCGGCACCTCGCGCGGCGGCTTGCATACGATGCTGCTTTCCGCAACGCGCCCGGCGGTCATTCGCGGTGCCGTCCTGAACGACATTGGCCCGGTTCTGGAGCCGCGGGGCATGGCCCGTATCCGTGGCTATGTCGGCATGCTGCCGGAGCCACGTTCGGTGCCGGATGCCGTCGATCTCCTCAAGGAAACGATGAGCGAGCGTTTCAACGGTTTAAGCGAGGCCGATTGGGAAGCTTACGCCAGAATAACCTTCACCGATGCGGTGGGACGCATTTGCCAGCGATACGATCGCAATCTGATGAAGCCGCTCGAAAGCCTCGATCTGGAACAGCCGCTTCCCACGCTCTGGCCGCGGTTCGATGGTTTGCGCGACGTCCCTTTGCTCATCATCAGAGGCGCGAATTCCGATCTTCTCTCGGCCGGAACGCTTCGGGAAATGGCTGGCAGACACCCCGGCGCGGAGGTCCGTACCGTCGAAGGTCAAGGCCATGCGCCGCTTCTGCTCGACGAGGAAACGATTAACCGGATTTGCGCATTTGTCGCAGCGACCGATAGCGCCGCGCGCGAAGACTATTAATCGCCCACGGCGAATAACCTCGTCCCGCACTATATCAGGAACAGCCAGGTGACCGCCGCGAAGATGGGAAAAAGGATCGCGCCCGACCAGATCATATAGCGGAAGAAACCAGGCATGTTCACGCCGGCGCGCCGGGCGATGGCATAAACCATGAAATTTGGCGCGTTGCCGATGTAGGTGTTGGCGCCCATGAACACTGCGCCGAGCGAAATCGCCGTCAATGTCTTGGCGAGCGGACCCATCAGCGCCACGGGGTCGCCGCCGGCGAGCTGAAAAAACACAAGATATGTCGGCGCATTGTCGAGGAACGACGAGAGGATGCCGGTCGCCCAGAAATAGACCGCGTTGTCTGGCGTTCCGCCCCGCGCCAGGACATTGATCGCGGCCGAAAACGGACCTTTCGCGCCGGCTTCAAGCATCGCCATCACCGGAATGATGCAAATGAAAATACCTGCGAAGAGATAGGACACTTCCCTGATTGGCTCCCATTCGAAGCCGTTTGCCGTGCGAAGCGTCGGATTCGTCACACGAAGCGAAGCAAGCCCGACGAAGACCATGATGAGTTCGCGGATCAGGTTTTGCAGTTCGATCCTTGTACCGAGCACCTCGAAGCCGATGCCCGGGCGCCAGAGGCCGCTTGCGACTATGCCGAGGACCGCGATCCCCATCAGCCCGATATTCGCAAGGCCACGGACACGCAGTTTCCCGCTGGCCGTTCCGGCCGGCGGAATACTTTCTTCCCGCCAGTAAAAATAGGAATCGACGAGAAAAAAAATCACGAGCAAGATTCCAACCGTAAACAGGGCTTGCGTCCACAAAGCGTGGGCGGTCCAGAAAAAATCAATCCCGTGCAAATAGCCAAGGAACAGCGGCGGATTGCCGAGCGGCGTCAAGACGCCACCAATGGTCGAAACAAGGAAAATAAAAAAGACCACGACATGGGCGTTGAACGGGCGGGCGCTATTGGCGCGAATGAGCGGCCGGATCAGGATCATCGAGGCGCCGGTGGTCCCGATGATGTTCGCGATCGCGGCGCCAAAGGCGAGGATCATTGTGTTGACCATCGGCGAGCCGTTGAGTTTGCCCTCGACTGCAATACTTCCCGCCGCGATGTAGAACGCAAACAGCATAAGGATGAAAGGCAAATATGCGAGCGCCATGCTATGCACGAAACCCGCCGCCGCCGCCGGCAACCCTGCGACGGCGGTAAGGCCTCCGAGCGCCAAAATCGCCCAAAAACCAGCCGCCTTCTCATAATGGATATGCCACCATTCCTTGACGGCGAGCGGGCCAAGCGCAATCGACAGCAATATCCCGGCGAAGGGCAGGGCGAGCGGCCAGGGGAGCCGCGTCCCGTCCAGAGCTTCCCACGCCATGGCCGGGGTAGCCGTCGTCATCACCGTAGCGAATGGGCTTGCATTTTCGGGTCTTCACCCATCCATCTTCAATGCCGCGATAAAAGCTTGCTGCGGAATCTCGACCTTGCCGAATTGCCGCATCTTCTTCTTGCCCGCCTTTTGCTTTTCCAAAAGCTTGCGCTTGCGGGTAACGTCGCCGCCATAGCATTTCGCGGTCACATCCTTGCGCAGCGCCCTAACCGTCTCCCGCGCAATGATCTTTCCGCCAATCGCCGCCTGGATCGGAATTTGAAACATATGCTGCGGGATCAGCTCCTTGAGCTTTTCCACCATGGCGCGGCCGCGCGCCTCGGCGCGGTCGCGATGGACCAGCATGGAGAGCGCATCGACCGGCTCGGCGTTGACCAAAATCGACATCTTCACGAGATCGCCTGGGCGATAATCCGTGATCGCATAGTCGAAACTCGCATAGCCCTTCGAGATCGATTTCAGGCGATCGTAGAAATCGAACACAACTTCGTTGAGCGGCAAATCATAGGTCGCCATCGCGCGCTGGCCGGCATAGCTCAAATCGG
>DASYNQ010000064.1:0-10516 GCA_036008425.1 Methylocella sp.
TGTTTGACGGTGGGCAAGACCTGATCGGAAAATTTGACCTCGCCCACGCCGAGCGCCCGGCCACGTCCAGTGAGGCCAAGCCAGCCGAGATAAAAGCCAAGAAGCTGCCAAAGCGCGTCGAGCCCGAGGCAGCCAGGCATCACCGGATCGCCCTTGAAATGGCAGCCGAAAAACCAGAGGTCCGGGTTGAGCGAAAATTCCGCCAAGATCACGCCCTTGCCGTTGGCGCCGCCTTGTTCGGAAACATCCGTGATTCGATCGAACATCAAAAGAGGCGGCAACGGCAATTGCGGATTGCCTGGCCCAAACAATTCTCCCCGCCCGCAGGCGATCAGGTCCTCATAGTCGAAATTGGCGCGCCGCTCGTTCATGTCCGTTTCACTCTCGCGTCCCCGCCGGCAGCCATGCGGGCTTTCTCCGGCGAAGTTCGCGCGCCTTCTAACACACCGATCGGCCAGCCGGAAGCCGCCGCCAAGCCATCCGCCGTCCGCGTTGAGTGCCCCCATTTCCGTTCGCGGGCGCCCTCATTTTGCCCGGTTTGAGACATTTGCTGGACAGCACTCAAGTCCGGCATGCGGGTACTCCAGGCTCCGGGCGTGTTTTGTCATTTTCGTACACGCGCCCAAATGCCCGCCGCCGCCATTCCTTCAGGTGGCGAGATGGCGGACGCCGGAACGTCCCTGTCCGCGCCGCACTTTTATGCGCGGCCCAGGAACTGGGCGACGCAACAATTGGCGAGCGGGGGTCCATGAAGTTCCGGTACGACATCGATGCCCTGAGGGCGCTCGCGGTGACCGCGGTGGTCCTCTTTCATTACACGGCCGATTTTGTTCCTGGCGGATACATTGGAGTTGATGTTTTTTTTGTCATCTCCGGCTATCTCATGACGACCATCATCATGGGGAGATTGGCCAAGGGCAAATTCAGTATTTGGGACTTTTATTACGACCGCGCGACGCGCATCGTTCCCGGTCTCATGGGCATGTGCTTTGTCCTGCTTGCCGCGGGATATTTTTTGCTGGAACCGGTAACCTATCATTACCTTGGCTCAACGTCGATTGCGGCACTTCTTTTCTTTTCCAATTTCCGGTTCTGGGAAGCAACCAATTATTTCGATCCGCAGAGCGACACCAAATGGCTCCTGCATACCTGGAGCCTTTCGGTGGAATGGCAGTTTTATTTAGTTTACCCAATAATACTTATGGCGTTGCACAAATTCGAAAAGTCGCGACGCCATATTGTCCCAATTCTCTGGTCCATGGCGTTGTTGTCGCTCCTATTGTGCATTTGGTTTTCCAAAGCAGAACCGGCGTCGGCTTTCTATCTGCTTCCGCAAAGGGCGTGGGAATTGCTTGCGGGCGGGATCGTCGCTTTGCAATTCAAGAATGGCGAGAGGAAATATTCCTGGATACTTCTCGCCAGCGGGATTGTGTTCATCGGCATATCCATCGCTTTCTACGACAAAACTATGGCGTGGCCCTATTATTGGGCGTTGCTACCCGCAATCGGCACCTGCCTTGTCATCGCCGCGAATCGACCCGATGCGGCGGCCTTCAAAAACGCGCTCGTCCAAACCGCCGGAAAATGGTCCTATTCGATTTATCTCTGGCACTGGCCGATTGCGGTTGCGGCGATTTACTTCGATTTTACAACAATAACGCCTCTCAAAATCGGGGGTGAAATCGCAATTCTCGTGGCGATCCTTGCGGCGGGCGGCTTCCTGCTGTCGTTGGCCAAAAAAACTTCCAACAGGGAATTGGCCAAGGAGATGCTGCCCGGGTTGCTATGGGGTGGAAGCGCGCTGGCGCTTACCGTCGGTTTTGCGATCATCATCACGATCAATGAAGGATTGGCGAATCGCCGGCCTGATGGCGAAAGACAGCTCGGTATCTATAGGATGTCGGTTGCGGACTGGGACTATCCATCAAGGTGTGAGGGGATGGATCCGGCTGGCAATCTCAGACCATGTCAACTCGGTCCGCCGGACAATCCCGGCATCCTATTCATCGGCGATTCCTTCGCCATGCAGATTTTCAGTCATTTTGCACATGCAAAGACCCATCATAATAGCTCAATTACGTTTTTGGCATCTCACGAATGTCCGCCTCTCGCAGGTATCCGAATAATTGTCGACCGGTTTGACTGCACTGGCTTCTTTGAAAAAGCATTGCATTTCGCCGAAATTGGCAATTTCAAACGCATCGTGCTCGTCTCGAACTGGGTTGCCTATTTCTCGCCCGCAAGCAGGGAGGTGTGTTTCCTGGACGGCGACGATTGTACATGGAAAAGCGAACCAACATGGTATTTTCAGCACTTCGATGCCGCACTCGCCGGTTTGCGTTCGCGCCTCCTGGAATTCAGGAAGCGAGGAATAGAGATTGTCATCGTGTCAGCTACCCCGCATGGCGATTGGGATGTCCCTAAGGAACTCTTGAAACGGCAATTTTGGCAAGCGGACACCAAAGACATCGAGTCTATCGACCGTGAGGAATTCGAGCGAAGGTCTGCGCCGGTGAAAGGCCGATTAATTTCTCTCGCGGCAGCAATCGGCGGGAAATTTGTCGATCCGCTGGATTTCCTGTGTTTCGATAATCGCTGCCCCACAATTGACGAGAACGGCGTTCCCTATTTCCGGAATCGGGCCCATTTTCGCGCGGCGGCGGTTCGGACTTCGCGATTTCGGTTCTTGGACGAGGTCGCAGGAATCGGTATTCAGGTCAGCGCAATACCCGTGGCATCGAAAAATAATCCATAACCGAGCCGGTAAATCCGTCCTGACCGGACCAAAAATCCGAGACGCGCCGTTGCCATCCGCGTTCCCCGAACATAATGACCTTTGCGCTTTTCGTGCTTGCCCCCATATAGCTGGGGCGGGCCGGAGTGGGTCCGCTTAATGTTAGGATAAGTAGCCATGGCGGTTCGCCACAAACCCTTGATTTTAGTCCTCGCCGCGACGCTTGCGCTGGGCTTTGCCGGGGACGCTTTCGCCCGCGCGGGCGGCGGCTTCTCGTTTGGCAGCCGCGGCGGGCGCACATTTAGCGCGCCTTCGGCGACGCCAACGGCCCCGCGCGCGGCCCCAATGGAGCGGTCGATGACCTCTCCCAACGACAGTATTTTCCGCCGCCCCGCGCCCTTTTCCCAGGGCGGCTTTTTTTCCGGCGGTTTTGGCCGCGGCCTGCTGGGAGGCTTCATCGGCGCCGGATTGTTCGGCCTGTTGTTCGGGCATGGCCTGTTCGGAGGTCTCGGCGGCGGCTTGTCGATTCTCGGCCTGCTGCTTCAGATTGGGCTTTTGTTCCTGCTGTTCAAACTCGTCATGGGGTTTGTTCGCGGACGCCGTCCGGCGTTCCAGCGCACGGCCTTTGATTCCAACGCGGGCCAAGGATTAGGCCAAGCCGGAACAAGCGCGCCTGGAGGCTTCGCGGGCTTTGGCGGGCCGGGAGGCCCGCGGCGGGAGACAAAGCTCGAAGTCGGCCCGACCGATTTCAGCGTGTTCGAACAGCGCCTCGTCGCAATCCAATCCGCGTTTGGCGGGGAAGACTTCGATCGTCTGCGCGCCCTGGCGACACCGGAAATGGCGTCCTATTTTGCCGAGGAACTCGCCGGCAACGCCAAAAAAGGCCTGGTCAACAGGGTCTCGGACGTGAAGTTTCTGCAAGGAGATCTTTCCGAGGCCTGGCGCGAGCAGCAAGGCGAATATGCAACGGTCGCCATGAAATTTTCCTTGATCGACACAATGGCCGATCGCGTCTCGGGCAAGATCGTCTCCGGCGATCCGGCGGCGCCAGAGCAGGCAACCGAGGTCTGGACCTTCGCGCGGCACGTCGGGGGCGCCCCCGGCGACTGGAAACTGTCGGCGATCCAGCAAGCCTGACCGCCGCGGGGCGCCGGCCGGCTCAGTGTAGCCGTTCGCCGAAGGCCGGACCGTCGAGCTTGTTGACGGCTTCGCTGCCGCGCTCGAAACGCAGTTCGGCGAGTCCCTTATCGTTCGTATCGACCTTGATCGTTTGACCATCGAAAAGCACGGGGCTGACCTCGCGCCGTTAATTTGATCGTGGGCCGCCGGCGGGCGCAAACTAACCGGCGCACGACATCGGTTTTGCGACGGGGATCCCCGGAGTATGGAGGGGGGTCATGCTTCTTCGGTTTCAAAAGCCGCCGCGATGAGCGCCCTTGTATAGGGCTCGCGGGGATGCTCAATAATCTCTTGCGACGCCCCCTGTTCGATGATGCGGCCGTCCTTCATCACCGCGATCTCGTCGGCCACCGCGCGGATCACGGCGAGGTCGTGACTGATAAAGACATAGGTCAAGCCGTGCGCCTCCTGCAATTGTTCGAGAAGGGCTAAAATTCCGATTTGGACCGCGCGATCGAGCGCCGATGTCGGCTCGTCGAGCACCACGAGACGCGGCTTTAGGATCATAGCGCGTGCGATCGCCACCCGCTGCCGCTGCCCGCCGGACAATTCATGTGGAAAGCGATTCCGCAGGCCGGGATCGAGGAGGACCTCTTCAAGCGCGAGGGCCGCCCGCGCGTGGCGCTCCTTGCGGCTAATTGCCGGTTCATGCACACGCAATCCCTCCGTGACGATATCGCCGATGCGCATCGCGGGCGACAGCGAGCCGTAGGGATCTTGAAACACCAGCTGCATGGAACGCCGCAACGGCCGCATCGCGGACCTGTGGAGTCGCGTGAGGTCGCGTCCATCGAAGCTGACCGTGCCACTCGCCGGCACGAGTTTTAATAGCGCGCGGGCGAGCGTCGATTTGCCGGAACCTGATTCGCCGACGATGCCGAGCGTGCGGCCCTGGCCGAGGCACAGGCTGATGCCGTCGACTGCCTTCAGCTCCCGCGCCACGCTCAACAAGCCGCCACGCAACGAAAACCGCACGCTGATATTTTGCGCGCGCAGGAGCACCGGCGTATCGTTTCGGGGGTGCGCGCGGGCGCGGGGCATGGCGGCGAGCAACATGCGCGTATATTCGTGGCGCGGGTTCGCGGCAACCTCGGCGGCGGACCCGGCTTCGAAGATTTCCCCCTCGCGCATCACATGGACGCTATCGGCGATCCGGCGCACGAGACCAAGGTCATGGCTGATAAAAATCATCGCCATGCCAAAACTCTGTTTGAGCTTTGCGAGAAGTTCGAGGATTCGTGCGGCAACCGTGACGTCGAGAGCCGTCGTGGGTTCGTCAGCGATCAAGAGATCGGGATTGCAGGCAATCGCCATCGCAATCGCGACGCGCTGGCGCTGGCCTCCGGACAATTCATGCGGATAAGCACGGACGCGGCGCCCCGGCTCGGCGATGCCGGCGAGGTCCAAAAGCTCCGTCGCCCGCTCCTTGGCCGCGCGGCGCGAAAAGCCCGCCTTGAGACGCAGGATCGCGCCGATCTGGGCGCCCACCGTGAACAATGGATCGAGGGAAGACATCGGTTCCTGGAAAACCATCGTGATACGCCGGCCAAGGAGCGCGTCGAACCGCCTTCGCGAAAGCGCGAGAAGCTCGATGTCCTCGAATATCACCGAACCCGTGGTGACCGCGTGGCGGGGCAGGAGTCTTAGTGCCGCGAGCACGGTCTGGGTCTTGCCGGAACCGGATTCGCCGACGATCGCCGCCGTTTCGCCGTGCTGGAGCGTGAAGCTCACCCCCTTGACGACAGACGCCGGACCGTAGCTCACACGAAGATCGCGCACCCGGAGGAGCGGCTGGGCGGCAGCGTCCATCAACGGCTCCCGGCGCCCGGCGAGCCCTGCCATGCGTTGCCAAGACTCTGCAACGCGCCGAGCGTCGCGCCCAAAAATAATGCGGGAAAAATAAGGAGATGGACAGAGCCCTGGATGTTTCGAGCGCCATCGGCGACAAGCACGCCCCAGCTCGTCAGCGGCTCCTGGACGCCAAGGCCCAAAAAGGACACGAAGCTTTCGAGCAAGATCACGCGCGGAACGAGCACGGCGAGATAGGCAGCGATAGGCCCCGAGGCATTGGGAATGACATGGCGCCACAGAATCGCGGGGGCGCTCGCGCCAAGCGCCTCGGCGGCGGCGACAAAATCCCTTTGCTTGATCGAAAGCGTCTGGCCGCGCACGATCCGCGCCATGTCGAGCCACTCGACGGCGCCAATCGTCACGAAAATCAGCACGAAATAGCGGCCGAATACCATGACAAGGACGATCACGAAAAAAATGAAGGGGAGGGCATAGACGATCTCGACAATGCGCATCATCAGCGCATCGATGCGTCCGCCGGCGTAGCCCGCGACAGCACCATAGGCGACACCGATGGTCAGGGCCACGAAAGAGGCAAGCAGGCCCACGGCGAGCGAAATGCGGCCAGCGATGAGTGTCCTTGTAAAAAGATCGCGGCCGTTGGTGTCGGTCCCGAACAGAAACACCGTCCGCTTCAAGGGCACGTCGATGGAAAGGCGGTGGCCTTCGTCTTCGGTTCCGGTGATCCCCGCGCGCCCGAAAACGTCGGAGCGTTCAAAAGCCCGCAAAGCGCGAGGATCAATTGGCCGATCGGCGCTAAACGCCAGATGCAGAACCTCCCCATCCTGGCGCGTGGCTTCGACACGCACACGCATGCGACGCGCTATCCCCTCTAGGGCCTCGTGCGTTTCGCGCGCGTCCGGGTGCGCGAAAGGCGAAGGCCGAACGAGCACGTAATCGCGATAGACCTGATCGTAGGGATGGCCGGAAAGCAGCGGGCCGATGAGGCAAAGAAGCCCGATGAGGCCGAGGACGGCGAGGCTCGCCCGCATTGGCCAGTTGCGCGGGGACAAATGCACCGCTGGCGCAAGCTCAATCATCGATGCCTCGAGTCGTAACGCACTCTTGGATCGAGCCAAGCAAGGATGAGATCGACGATGAGATTGAACAAAAGCACAGCCGCCGCGACGACGATGACCGTGCCCATGACCAGCGTGTAGTCGCGCCCGAGCGCGCCATTGACGAAATACCGGCCCATGCCCGGAATCCCGAAAATGGTCTCGACCACAACCGAACCGGTGAGCACATTGGCGGCGGCGAGGCCAAGATAAGATACAACCGGTGCAAATGCAGCGCGAAGGGCATGAATGTAAATGTGATAGCCCGGGATTCCAAAAGCCCGCAGCGTCCGGATGTGCGGCATCGCAAGCGCATCGCGGAGCGCCGCTTGCATCAGCCGCGCCACGATGGCGATCTGCGGCAAGGCGAGCGTTATCACCGGCAAGACCTGGTTTTGCCATGCGCCGTCGTTCCAGCCTCCGACCGGCAAGGCATGGAGAGTCAAACCAAATCCAAGCTGCAGGAGCGGCGCGACGACAAAGACAGGCAGAACGATTCCAAATATCGCCGCGCCATCGACCAGGCGCGGGCCAATTGCGCCTTTGCTCATTGCGCCGGCCAGTCCCAGCGCCGTTCCGGCGAGGATGGCAAGGAGCATGGCTTTCGCGCCGAGCGAAGCCGAAATGGGCAACGCCTTGGTGAAGAGTTCGTCGACGGTGAAATCTCGCCAATGCAGGCTCGGTCCAAGATCGCCATGGGCGAGGCTTTGCAGATAGAGCCAGAATTGCTCGATGAGAGGCCGGTCGAGCCTATAGATCCGGCGCAGATTTTTGGCGATTTCCGGATCGAGCGCCCGCTCGGTATCGAAAGGTCCGCCGGGCGCGAGGCGCATCAGGAAAAATGCAAGGGCGATGATGATAAAGAGCGTCGGAACCGCCGTTGCGACACGAGCAAGAAAAAAACGAAGCATGGGTTAACCGCGCGAGGATTTGCGATCGCTGAATCGCGAGCACGCGCGGTCCTTCCGTCCTCTTTCATTGTCGCGCGGCCTCATGTTTCACGTCGCGCCAGGAATTGCGCGAGGGTCTCATCGAAGCGGCTCATGGCGAAATCGAAATATAGCGGCCGGGATGATTGTCGAGCACATTTGCTTCGAAGCCCTTCAGTTTTGGCGAGACAAGGTTGCGAGACCGGTAGGTAAGGAGCACAAGATAAGGCTGTTCGCCGAGAAGAAGCGCCTCGGCCTCGTGCAGGATGGCGCGGCGCCGCTCCGGCGAACCTTCCACCTGCGCTTCATGCATCAACCGATCGTAACTCTTGTTCGTGAAGCTCGCGGCATTCAGCGCTTGATTGTCGCTTTGTCCAAGAAACAAAAAATTCTGCGCGTCTGGATAATCGGCAAACCAGCCCGACCGCGCGATGTCGAACGCTGGCTTTTCCCGCAAGAAAGCGTAATGACTCGTGGCGTCGGTGGCAAGAAGCCTGGTCTCGACACCAAGCGCTTTCCACATATCGGCGATCGCCACCGCCGTCGCGCGGTGATTTTCCGAATTGTTGAAGCGGATCTCAACCTCGAGTTTTTGCCCGCCGGGGCCAAAGCCCGCCTCAGCGAGCAATCGCTTGGCTTCGTCTTCCCGCTCGAAGGGGTCGATGTTCTTCCATGTAACCGTGGCCGGCGCACCATAGCTCTCAATCCCCGGCGGCACGAAACTATAGCCGGGGTCCATGGTGCCGCCCCAGATGCGCTCGGCGAGAAACTCGCGGTCGATCGCCATGGACAGCGCTTGGCGCACTTTCCGGTCGTCAAACGGTTTGTGCCTGGTGTCGAAGGCATAGAAGTAACTGCCGAGATTCGGTGTTACCTTGAACGCCTCCGCCAAATGGCTGCGGACGAAACCGATTTGTTCCACCGGAACGTCGTCGTAGGATTGAATTTCGCCGGCCATGAAACGGCGCAGCGCGGCCGCGCGATCCTCCAGCGAATAAAAGATTTCCGCGTCGAGCGCGACATGCGCCGCATCGTAATAATAGGGGTTCTTGACCAGAACGAGGCGATCGTTCGGGGTGAATTCCTTCAGCATGAAAGGGCCGTTCGTCATCATATGGGCGGGCCGCACGAAATCCGATCCAAAGGCTTCGATTGATTTCCGGTGGAGCGGCTTGGCGGTCATGTGAGCGAGCTGCGAGATAAAATAGGGTGCGGGCTGCTCAAGCGCGATTTCGAGCGTCGACTCATCCAACGCGCGGACGGCCAGGGCTTCGACCGGCAGTTCGCCCTTGTTGATCCTCTCCGCGTTCTTCAACGTATAAAGGATATTGGCATAAGGCGCGCCGGTCCTGGGCGCCATTAGGCGACGGAACGCGAAGACAAAGTCGTCCGGCACGACCTTGTCGCCATTCGACCATTTCGCGTCGCCGCGAATCTTAAAATCATAGATCGTGCCGCCGGGATCGACCGTCCAGCTCACAGCTGTGCCCGGAATGATTTCGCCCTGCGCATCGAGCGTGACAAGGCCCTCGAGAAGTTCGTCGAGAATATTGCTCTCGATCAAGGTCGTCGCCTTGTGCGGATCGAGCGATCCGGGATCGCCAAGCTCGCCGCGATGCCAAACCATTTTGGGTGGCGCGCCATCGGCACGTCCGGCCTTCGCGGGGAAGCCCAGTCCCAAGGCGAGTATACAGACGGCCGCGGCGCGGAAAAAGAGGCGGAACAAGCCGCGGTGCCGGCCGGGCCTCCCGCTCAATCGAAACGCACCTTATGTTGCGCCATGGGAATTTGCGCGCGAATCTTTTTTACGAGATCGGGATCGATCCGCGTCGAGACGATGCCGACCCCATCAGAGGCCTTGGCGATGACATGGCCCCAAGGATCGACGGCGAGGGAATGGCCGTAGGTCTGGCGCCTTTCCTTGCCCGCGACATGATGGGCGCCGGTCTGCGCCGAGGCGCAGACATAGGCCTGGGTCTCGATCGCCCGGGCGCGACAGAGAACCTCCCAATGATCCTTGCCGGTTTGCAGAGTGAAAGCCGCCGGCAGTGCGATCATTTCCGCGCCCTTGGCGGCGAGGGCCTGAAACAGATCCGGAAACCTTATGTCGTAACAGATCGAGCAACCGACAATCATATCTTCGCAGCGGTAGGTCACGACCGCGCCGCCCGGGGCGAAAACCGAGCTTTCGTGATATTTTGCTCCATCCGGTGCGGTGATGTCGAACATATGGATTTTGCGATAGCGCGCGATTTCCGCGCCGGTGCGATCGAAGACCACGGTGGTGTTATGAATGCGTTCCCCGGTTTCGGGTTTTTCCAGGATCGAGCCGGCATGAATGTAAACGCGATTTTTCTTGGCCTGCGCCTGCATGGCGGCATAGGCTGGGCCGCCCGGAAACGGTTCGGCCGCCGCCATCTTGGCCTTGCGATCGCCGCCGAGAAAATCGAAACATTCCGGCAGAGAGATCCAATCCGGCCGCTCCTCCGCGACGGCTTGTTCGATCAGCGTGGCCGCGGCGGCGATATTGGTGCCCTTGTCGCTGATCGAATTCATCTGGATCAGGGAAATTTTCATTGCAAGGCTCCGCTATCGCGGTTGGCCGCGATCAGGATAGAAACTGAGAATCGCGTATTTTATCCGCGATTGGATCGATAATCACTGATGACAGGGCGAAAATTGCGTCATAACTTACGCCCGGGGAAGGCCACTGACGTTTTAGTGCAATGCGATTGCTGAAGTCTAATTTCCGATGAGATACGAGG
>DASYNQ010000065.1:0-4173 GCA_036008425.1 Methylocella sp.
TTTTCATAATGGCCGCGCAGTTTCATCTCGCGAAAAATGCCCTCCCGCTGCATCTTTTTCTTGAGCGCCTTGAGGGCCTGATCAACGTTATTGTCGCGAACGAGAACTTGCACGCAGGAGTCCTTGGGTGAGGCGCCAGCCATCGCATGATGGGACGAACCTAATTGGGAACGTAAAGACACAACCACCCCGGCGCTGCGAAGCACCCGAACGGAAGCCATGGCGATAACAGACCCGGCGCTATCTGTCCAGGGAAGGGATACGTCGTCCTAACGGTCCGAACCGGGTACGATGCGGGTCACATGGCCCATCTTGCGGCCCGGCCGCGCGTCCGGCTTACCGTAAAGATGCAGGCTCGCGCCGGACTCGCCGAGGATTTTTGCCCAGGCAAGGACATCTTCGCCGATCAAATTATCCATCTCGACATGCCCGCCGGCTTCCGCGCCGTGGCGGCCGGCGGCTCCGAGCGGCCAGCCCGCGATCGCCCGGATATGCTGCTCGAATTGCGAGGTGGCGGCGCCGTCGAGCGTCCAGTGACCGGAATTATGGACGCGCGGGGCGATTTCGTTGACGAGAAGCTCCAGGCAACCATCGCCAGCGCCGCTCGTCACGAACATTTCAATCGTGATGACGCCACAATAGACGAGTGCGTCCGCGATCACTCGCGTTAGCCGGGTCGCCTCGGCCGCTAATTCGGGTGGCAGACGCGCGGGAACGCGGGTGGACTTAAGAATATGATTTTCATGAATATTCTCGCAGACGTCATAGGCCGCGAATTCGCCGCCCGGCCCGCGCGCGGCGACGACGGAGATTTCCTTGGAGAAGGGCACGACTGCTTCGAGGATCGCGGGCATGCCGCCGAGCGTGCGAAAGGTCACCGCGAGATCGGCGCCTTCGCGAACCAAGACTTGGCCCTTCCCGTCGTAGCCGAACCGGCGCGTCTTCAGGATCGACGGGCGGCCGATCTGGGCGATGGCACGGGCGAGCGCGCCGGCATCGTCCACCCGCATATAGGGTGCCGCTTTGACTCCCGCCGCCGCCAAAAACTCCTTCTCGGCGAGGCGATCCTGGCAAACCGCCAGCGCCTCGGGACCTGGCCGCACAACGCAGGAATCGGCGAGAATTGCCGCGGTGCGGGAGGGGATGTTCTCGAATTCATAAGTGATAAGCTCGACCGCGCCGGCGAACTCCGCCAATGTCATCTCGTCCTCGTAGGGAGCGATCGTCCGCGCGCTTGCCACGTCGAATGCCGGGCTCTCGGGGTCTTGCGCATAAACATGGGTCTTGAGCCCGAGTTTCGCCGCCGCGAGAGCGAGCATGCGCCCCAATTGACCGCCGCCGAGAATCCCGATCGTCGCACCGGGGACAAGTTCGAATGCCACGGCTCAATCCTCCGGCGAGGGCCGTTCGGCCACCGCCTCGGTTTGCGCGGCGCGCCAGGCGGAAAGCCGCGCTTCGATTGCCGGATCGGCCAAGGCGAGGATCGCGGCGGCGAAAAGCGCCGCGTTGATCGCGCCGGGCTTGCCGATCGCTAATGTGCCGACCGGGACCCCCGCCGGCATCTGCACGATCGACAATAACGAATCCTGTCCGCCAAGCGCCGGTGTTTCGATGGGAACTCCCAAAACCGGAAGCCCGGTCAGCGCAGCGGTCATGCCCGGAAGGTGGGCGGCGCCGCCCGCCCCCGCGATGATAACCTTGAAGGCCGCCGCCTTGGCGCCTTTCGCGAATGCGACGAGCCGCTCCGGCGTCCGGTGCGCCGAGACGATCCGGTCCGCGAAGCCGATCTTGAGTTCGTCGAGAACGGCGGCGGCGTGGCGCATCGTCTCCCAATCCGATTCGCTGCCCATGATAATGGCGACGGGCGTTTCTACAACGGACAAATGGCGGCCCAAAACTTCGATGCGGCGAAGTTTTGGGCATAAACGAAGGGGGGGCCCGGCGCAAGGTGCGCGAAAGGCGGAGTTTCGCGGCGACGGTTATCCCCGCCGCTCAGGGAGCGGGTCCCGCGACCGGCCGCGAGACGCCGTGGATCGATGATAATTAACGAAGGTCGATCGTCTCTTCGACAACATGGTTGAGCGGCGCATTCTCGGCCGTCAGCGTCATCCGCAGCTTGAGTTCCGTGCCTTCGACCTTGCCTTCGCGGACGACGTGCTCGATCTCCCGTTGCGAGGTGATGCCGACCACCTTGAGGAATTTGCGCAGAGCGATGTTGAAGCGATCCTCGTCCATTGCGATGCTCCCAAAAAGAATACGGGGCGGCCTGACGTCGATGGTTCTCAGTCCAAAATGTGCGCCACGGTACTCCCGAGGGTTCGAACCGCAAAGGGCGAAACAACATCGCGGGTTAAGTTCACGATTAGCCCGATCGCGAAGCATGGGGACGTCTTTATGTCTGAGATTTGATCCACTCAATAAATCCGTCGAGATAAAGGCCAGCCCTCTGCGCGCCCCGCAAATCCGAGAGGTTGAAAACGCCGGAGCAAAGCGACGCTGATAACGTTCCGACCCGCTTGAGTGGCGTAGTGTATTGCCTTCGCTGCGGTATCGTTCAACAAGCGCTTCTTGCTATTGAGTCCGCGTCGCCGGCCTCGGTCGCGGCCCAATCGATCATTGCCTCGACGATAGCGGGCGGGGTGTAGACAGCTCCGCGCACACGGCGCATCTGCGGCGAGCGCAAGCGCTGGAATTCCACACCGAGGGGGTCATGGCCCGCGCGGATTGCGTCTTTCAAAGTGTTCAGTTCGTCGGCCTTGGCGGGCGTCTCGTTAGGGGCTATCTCTCTTTCGGCCGCCGTAAGGGACCGATGGCTGCCAATGATCTGGATCGCGACGGCGGACAGCTCACGCTCGTTCGCGGCGGGCCTCATGCCCCCGGTTCCTGTTTTTTGTAGGTCTGCCACGCTTTGTCAAACAGCTTCTTGAGAGAGATGCCTTTCCTCGTGGCGTGGGCTTTACGTCGCGCGCCATAGCGGGATCGAGGCTCAAAGCGATGATCTGTCGGCGCGCTGCTCGATGGTCGCGTGTGTGAGGTCTTCACCATAGGCCGATTTCAGTCGGCCTGTCGACGTTTTGCAAGCGGAATTTCGGTGTGCTTCACTGAAAGAGGCTGGTCTACCTTACCTACTTCCTGCCCGTCACCCCTGCTTCGCCGCGATGACCTCCGTTCGGACGCGGTGGCGCTCGTCGATGTGATATTCGACCCAGTCCTTTTTTCAGCTGTTTCGAGGCAAAAATCGAATGACCGCACCAGGCGGCGCAACGGTTGGTCGTTGAGCGGCAGCCGATTGACCAGCACGACCAAACCCCCTAGATTCTCAGGTTTAGTGATTGAAACACCTGTCCGTGGAAACCGGTGCGGGGGCTGATCCGGATGACCGGAGTTCGCAGGGAAACCGACAGCTTGGGCGTGGTGGAGGTGCCCGCCGACAAGCTGTGGGGCGCGCAGACGCAGCGCTCGCTGGAGCATTTCAGCATCGGCAAGGACCTGATCCCACGTGAAATGATCACCGCCTACGCCACACTGAAGAAGGCGGCGGTCAACGCCAACCACGCGGGCGGCCGGCTGGACGACTCGGTACACGGGTTAATCGTGCGGGCCTGCGACGAGATCCTGGCCGGGCAGCACCACGACATGTTCCCGCTGCATGTGTGGATGACCGGCAGCGGCACGCAGTTCAACATGAACGTCAACGAGGTAGTCTCCAACCGCTGCTGCCAGCTCGCGGGCACCGCGCTGGGCAGCAAGGCGCCGGTGCACCCGAACGACCATGTGAACATGTCGCAGTCGTCGAACGACACTTTCCCCTCGGCGATGTACATCGCCGCCGCGGTGAACGTGACGGGCCGGTTGCTGCCGGCGGTCACCGGCCTGCGCGACGCCATCGCGGCGAAAGCCGAGGAATGGAAGGACATCGTCAAGATCGGCCGCACCCACATGCAGGACGCGACGCCAATCACCCTTGGGCAGGAATGGTCCGGCTACGCCGGGATGCTTAGCGACAACATCGAGCGGACGGAGGACGCGCTGAAGGGCGTGTACCGGCTGGCGCTCGGCGGCACCGCGGTGGGCACCGGCATCAACGCGGCCCCCGGCTTCGCCGAAGCGGCGGCGGCGGAGATCGCGAAGCTTACCGGGTTGCCGTTCGTCAGCGCGCCGAACAAGTTCGCC
>DASYNQ010000066.1:0-6978 GCA_036008425.1 Methylocella sp.
CCCGCCGCCCAGGACGCGCCGACCATTTCGGTGCCGACCAGAATGGCAACCGCGATGAGGGTCGAAACATGGACCCAGTTGATCTTCTTCGTTTCAGCCAATGCGGATCGCTCCACTTAAAAGCTAATTTAGGAAATCTCCCCGCCGCCGCGCGGGCATTTGCCCCTATATCACCAAGGCGCGCCGGGCAAGCCTCTCACGGAAGCTCAACCCCATTGTATCACGGCGCTAGACAAAGTTGGGAAACGCAGATGGACGACGAAGTGCCGATCGCAAGCGAGACGGATAACGTAACCTTCCCGTGGCTCGCCGCCTACCCGCCCGGCGTGCCGGCGCGGATCGAGACGCCGCCCTACGGTTTGCTCGGCGAGATAGCGCCGGACTTGGCCGCGCGCAGGCCGGCGGCCCGGGCATTTACCACCATCATGCCGAACGGCATGGCGGCAAGCCTGACCTTTGCGGAAGTGGATCGCTATTCGGACGCCTTCGCCGCCTATTTGCGCGAAACGCTGCGCCTGGAGCCGGGAGCCAGGGTCGCGATCCAAATTCCAAATGGGCTCGCCTATCCGGTTGCCGCATTCGGCATATTCAAGGCTGGCTGTGTGCTCGTCAATGTCAATCCGCTCTATACCGCGCTTGAAATGGCGCATGTTTTGGCGGACGCCGAACCGGCCGCGATCGTCGCGATCGACATGTTCGCGGATAAGCTTGCGGCGGCGATGGAAGGGGCCCCGGTGCCGCATGTGATTTTGACCCAAGCCGCAAGCCTGTTTCCGATGCCGTCCCGGCGACTCATCGGATTCGTGCAAAAATACGGCAAGAAGCAGATTCCGCGTCCGCGCTTCAGACATGCGAGCCTGTCGAAAGCGCTTGAGTTAGGCGCGGTCAGCATGCGCGCGGGGGCAAATGTCAAGGGCTACACGAGGCACTTGGAGCCTTCCGCCATCGCCTGTCTTCAATATACCGGCGGCACGACGGGCCTGAGCAAGGGCGCCATGCTGACGCACCGCAATTTGATCATGAACGTGGCGCAGTTCCTAAGTTTCAGGGGCACCGACATGCGGGAAAGCGACCACATACTGACCGCGCTGCCGCTTTACCACATCTTTGCGTTCACCGTGAACTTCCTGGGCTTTTTCATTCCTGGCGCGCATAATATTCTGATTCCCAGCCCACGGCCGCTGACCAATCTCCGCAAGGCCGTCCAGAAAGAGGCCATAACCTTCATCACCGGGGTGAACACCTTTTTCAACGGGCTGTTGAACGAACCATGGTTTTGCGAAAATCCGCCACCGAGCCTACGGATATCATTCGCCGGCGGCATGGCGTTGCAGGAGGCTGTCGCCGTGCGCTGGCGGAAGACCACCGGAACCGATGTGATCGAGGGCTATGGCCTGAGCGAAGCTTCGCCGGTTCTCACCTGCAATCCAACGGGACGCGCCAAGCCTGGATCGATTGGCGTGCCGCTTCCCTCGACCGAAATGAAATGTGTCGACGACCACGGAAACGAGGTCGCGATCGGCCAACCCGGCGAAATTGTCGCCCGCGGGCCGCAAATCATGCCCGGGTATTGGCGGCAGCCCGGCGAAACCGGAAATGTCTTGCGTGACGGCTGGCTGTTCACCGGCGACATCGGGACAATGGATGCCGAAGGCTATTTCACGATTGTGGACCGGCGAAAGGAGTTGATCCTCGTCTCCGGCTTCAATGTCTATCCCAATGAGGTCGAAGCGGTGCTCGCCGGGCTTGCGGGCGTCAAGGAATGCGCCGTGATCGGTGTGCCGGACGCGGCCAGCGGGGAAGCGGTCAAGGCGTTTGTCGTGCGCGGCGATCCGGCGCTTGACGCCGAGACGGTGCGCGATTTTTGCAGGCGCGAGCTCGCCGGCTACAAGGTGCCGAAATTCGTCGAGTTCCGCGATGATTTGCCGAAGTCCGTCATCGGCAAAATCTTGCGCAAGGATTTGCGCCAAAAACCGCCCGCGAACGCTGGTGAAAGCAAGGTCTGAGCCGGAAGGCGTCCGGGCTCACCAGCGCAAAAGCCGCCGCCCCGCCACGGCGCCGATGGCGCCGACGAAGCCAATCGCCAACGTATACCAGGCCGCCACGAAAAGTGGCGAATCGTCCGGGCAATGCGTCGCGTAAAGCGCCGCGCCGATCGCCCCGGCGAAAAGGCCCGCCGCCGCTCCGGCAAGGGAGGGATGCTCCGGCGCGCCTTGACGTAATGCCAGCAAGGCAGCAACGAGCGGTGCCGCGCTAAGAAACGGGATGGTCTTCAAGCAGAACATGGCATTGGTGCCCACGAGTCTCTGGCCCCATTCGGCTGCCGGAACAGCGAGGAGTTCCGCCAAGTCGGCGGCCGCCAGCAAGGCCGGCACGATCGCTAGCATGAGGGCGGCGCGGCGCACACCGGCGCCGGGCCTCACAAGACGCAAGACCAGTGGACCGGAAAGTGCGGCGAGCAAAAAGGTGAGGCAAAGCTTGAGCAGAAGCCGCGGCTCGCCGAGCAGAGCGAAGAGTTGCGGCCGGAGCCCGAGGACCGCGAAATGAAGGCCCAACGCAATCGCGACGCCCGGAATCAGGGCCAGCGCCAAGGCGCGGCCCGGCGGCATCGCGCGGACCTCGCTGTCGGCGGCAAGGGCTCGGATGAGATCGCTGGTCTTCACGTTTCCTCCATGTTGAATTTCGCGGCGAGCGCCGCTAATCCGCGATGCAGGGCCACCCGGACAGCCCCATTGGTCATCGAAAGACGTGCCGCCGCCTCGCCGGTCGACGCGCCATCGACGGCAACGGCCCGCACGACATTGCGCTGCCCGGCAGGCAAGCATTCGAGATGACGATCGACGTCGGCGACGAGCATGCTTGGTTCGCTATCGCCGCCGGCCAAGACTTCGGAAAAATCGTCGATGGGAAGGTCGATCCGGCGGCCGCGCCGGCGCAGCGCATCGATCATTTTGTGGCGCGCGATGGCCCGCACCCATGGGCCAATCGGCGCATCCTCGTCCCAGCTTTGCCGCTTGAGATGAATGGCAAGCAGCGTCTCCTGGACAACGTCCTCGGCGTCGGTATCGGCCATGCCAGCCCTGGCTAAGCCCCGGCGCGCCACCGCGCGAAGCACCGGCGTCAATTGCAGCAGGAGACGCCGGTAGGAATCCGCGTCGCCGGCATTGCCGGCACGCATCAGCATGGCCCACTCCTTTTCTCGTCCATCGCCGCGCAAAACGATCCCATCACTTTAGTTCGGCCGCCGCCGGCCTGTCGTTACATCTTCCGTGCGGCCTCGTTATCACGCTTTTGTCATAAAAAATATCCGCGCGATGGGTAACGCCCGCGCTCGCCGCGGCGTAGAAGAAGGTGTAGAAACGGAATGCCGCTTCTACTGGCGGGGAGGGGGGATATCTGGTTCCCCGTAACTATAACCAGCTCTAGTATGAAAGAAGGGACCACCCATGATCAACAAAACCGAAATCACGGCCGCCACGCTCGCCGCCGCATTCGCCTCCGCACTCACGCTCCTTGCGTCGTCCGCCTCGGCGGGCCCTGTCGCGCCGCAGCCGACCAAGGACAAATGCTATGGCGTCGCGCTCAAGGGGCATAATGATTGCAAGGCGGGGGCAGGCACCACCTGCGCCGGCACGTCGAAGGTGGACTACCAGGGCAATAGCTGGAAATACGTCACCAAAGGCACTTGCGAGACCATCGTCACGCCCAACGGCCACGGCACTTTGACCGAACAATGATCGGGAAGTATATGCAGTAGGGCTCGCCAGGCGCGTGCCTTATTCGAAACAGCTGAGTCAGTGTCACGTTTTGATCATCCAACGTAGGCGTGATGAAATGTGACGGCGGCTCTCGATATCGCGAAGAAGAAGGCGTAGGGCCGGCGCGCCCGGCCCTACGCGGGCTGGACGAAACGGGAACTTTTCTCCCGTGCCACGAAACAGACTTGTTTGGATGAAGGGAAGGGAACCAACCATGATCACGAAAATCGAGCTCACCGCCGCCACGCTCTCCGCCGCGTTCGCGCTGCTTGCGGTGCCTGTTTCCGCCCAGGAAATGGGCGGTCCTAAGCCAGGGATGGAAAAGTGCTATGGGGTCGCGCTGAAGGGACACAATGATTGCGCGGCGGGAGCGGGCACCAGCTGCGCCGGCACGCAAAAGGTCGATTACGAGGGCAGTCGCTGGAAATACGTCCCCAAGGGAACCTGCGAAACGATGAAGACGCCGAACGGCATGGGTTCGCTAAAGCCCAGCAAGTCTTGATGCTCGACAGGGGGTACGCGGCCTCCGCGCGCCCCTTTTTTGCGTCACCGGGACAAGCGCCCCAAGGCGGGTTAAGGAGAAAAGTCCATGCGCGTTTCGCAGCTTCCCTTGAGCGCCGGCGCGAGCTTTAAGCCCGAGCATTTCGCCGCCATTTCCGCTGCGCCGCAACCGCTCGGTTTTTTCGAGGTGCATGCCGAAAATTATATGGGCGCGGGCGGCGTCCCGCATGCGCAGTTGGGATTTCTGCGGGAAAATTACGCGCTTTCCTTGCATGGCGTCGGCCTCAATATCGGTTCAACGGAGCCGCTCGATCGCGCGCACCTTGCCCGGCTGAAGCACCTTTGCGACCGCTATCAGCCGGAATGCTTTTCAGAACATCTGGCCTGGTCGTCGGACGCCGGAATTTTTTTCAATGATCTCCTCCCGCTGCCCTATACAGAGGCAAATTTGACCTCGGTGATCGACCATGTCGACGACGCACAGAGCACGCTTGGACGTCGCCTGCTCCTCGAAAACCCCGCGACGTATGTACGCTTCCAACAGAGCACCATCCCGGAGACGGAGTTTCTGGCGGCGATCGCGCGCGCGACCGGCTGCGGACTGCTGCTAGACGTCAATAACGTTTTCGTTGCGGCGCGCAATCACGCAACTAGCGCGAGCGCCTATGTCGAAGCTTTTCCTCTCGACCTAGTCGGCGAGATTCATCTTGCCGGTCATTTCGAAACCATGGACGGCCACGGATCGCCGCTGTGCATCGATGCGCATGGAACGCCCGTCGTCGAGGATGTCTTTGCCTTGTTCGACAACGTGATCGCCCGTGCCGGGCCGCTTCCAACGCTGATCGAAAGGGACAATGACGTGCCGGGCTGGGCGGTGCTGCTCGCCGAGGCCCTTGCCGCGCAGGGCCGCCTGGACCGGGCGGGTTCTCTCCACGCCGCGTCGGACGCAGCCTGAAGGAGTCCCGCGACGCCATGCGAGGTTTTCAAAGCGATTTCGTCCGCGCGCTGCGCGACCCGGATTTGGCCGTCCCTTACGGCGTGACCTCATACAATTCGGATGCGCCGCGCGAGCGTTTCGCGGTCTATCGCAACAACGTCATGGTGGGCCTCGTTAGTGCATTGGAAGCGCGCTTTCCAGCGACGCGCAAGATCGTCGGCGAGGATTTCTTCAAAGGCGCCGCGAGATTGTTCGCCGCCACAGAGCCGCCGCGCTCGCCCCTAATGATGTTTTATGGCGACGCGTTTCCCGCATTCTTGGCGGCCTTCGAACCGGCGCGGGAAGTGCCTTATCTCGCCGACGTCGCAAGGCTTGAATCGGCCCGCACGCGCGCCTACCACGCCGCCGACGCAAAACCTCTGACGCCCGCCGCGCTCTCCGGCTGCCTCCCCGACGCCATGGCGGGCATGCGGTTCATTTTGCACCCATCGGCCGAAATCGTCGCGTCGCACTATCCGATCGTTACGATCTGGGCGATGAACTCCGGCGAAATCGCCCTTGCGCCTATCACCGATTGGCGCGGCGAGGATGCGCTTGTTTCGCGTCCCGGCTTCGATATCGAGGTTCGCCGCCTGCCGCCCGGCGGCAAGACTTTTTTGCAAAACCTCGCCGCTGGAAATCCGCTTGGAGAGGCGGCCGCAGCGGCGCTCGCCGCAAACGCCAGCTTCGATCTTGCCGCCAATCTCGCGGCACTATTCGCGGGGCTCGCGATCGAAATGACCAATCAACCCGACGAGGTGCCGCTGCCATGACCCGCATTCCCGCAACTCATGCAGGCAAGCCATCGGGGCTGCCCGGCGCGATGCTTGCCGCCGCCGCCATCTTGGATAAGATTCCGCAATCCCTGATCTCGCTTGCGGCGCGCATTTTTCCGGCCGCCGTGTTCTGGCGGTCGGGTGAGACCAAGGTCGAAGGTTGGCATGTGACGGACAGTGCGATTGCGCTGTTTCGCGACGAATATAAGCTGCCGCTGATCGATCCGGAGCTGGCCGCGAAAATCGCCGCGTTCAGCGAGCATTTCTTTCCGGTGCTGCTCGTGATCGGCCTCGCCAGCCGTTTCGCCGCGCTCGCCCTCCTCGGCATGACGGCGGTCATCGAGATTTTCGTTTACCCCTATGCCTGGCCGGAACAGGGCGTCTGGGCGGTCTGCTTTCTTGTCGTGATCGCGCGCGGCCCGGGAATTTTCTCCCTCGACCATCTTATTGCCCGGCGTTTTGCCGCGCGTGGTGAGAAGCGCCTTAACCGATAGCAATTAGTGGGTATTTACAAATGATCGAAGCTCCCGCCGGAGACTTTGGCGACTTCGAACGGTCTTGAACATTGCTATCCGGGAACATAGTTATCCGCAACAAAAAAACGGCCGCCGGTAACGGCGCTCGTCCATTAGGGAGAATTACAATGCTCAAGGTTCTTGCGACCGCCTCGTTATTTTTTGCATTCACCCTCAGCATGACCGCTATGGCAGTTGCCCAGACAATGATGCATTTCAGCGCACCCGGCACCCGCTATGTGCTGCCGGGTGGGGTGGCCGGCTACCCAGGCTATCGCCTCCCGGAGGGCCGCTCCATTTACCGGATGGATGCTCCCAGCACTTTCTATTACGGAATGGACGAACGGCGCTATCCGAGCGGCGAGCCGCAAAATCCGCGAACGGGCGACTGAGCAGGTTCCAGCCTAATCCGTGCCGCTTGGTCCGGTGTTCGCAGATTACGCTCGGCGTTT
>DASYNQ010000067.1:0-7708 GCA_036008425.1 Methylocella sp.
ATCGTGACTTTCGAAAGATCGAGGGTCTTGCCGCCGAACTTCGCCTTGCGCTTCGAGAGCCTGTTTTCGAGATAGCAGTGGCGCAAATACTCAAGATGGTTGGCCGCGGTCATCCTTGTCGAATCCGAGTTCCATGCCAAAAGGTCGAAAGCAGGCGGCGGCTTGCCCTTCATGTAATTATTGACCACAAAAGACCAGATGAGATCCTCCGGCCGGAGCATGTTGAAGACCGAAGCCATCGCCGACGCATCGAGATAGCCGGTCGGCGCCATTTTTTTCTTGAGCGCGCGCAAACTCTCCTCGTCGACAAAGATCTTTAGATCGCCGGCTTGGCTGAAATCGGTCTGGGTTGTGAAGAATGATGCGCTCGCGATCCGTCTATCGCCGGTCTCCGCCATATAGGCGAGCGTCATGGCCAGCAGGGTTCCGCCAATACAATACCCAATCGCGGTTACCTCGGATTCACCGGTTGCTTTTTCAATTGCATCTAGCCCGGCGAAAATGCCTTCCCGCATATAGGCTTCGAATCCCTTGTCGCGATGGCGCATGTCGGGATTAACCCACGAAATCATGAAGACGGTGAGGCCTTGCGACACCGCGAAGCGCACGAAACTTTTTTCCGGGTTGAAATCGAGAATATAGAATTTGTTGATCCAGGGAGGAACGATCAGCAAAGGCCTCTTGAAAGCCGCATCGGTCGCAGGCGCATATTGAATGAGTTCCATGAGATCGTTACGAAAGATGACCTTTCCTGGTGTCGTCGCGATATTGACGCCGAGTTCGAACTTCGAGGAATCGCATTGGCTGATTTTGAGCGTGCCTTTGCCGGCCTCCATGTCCTGCGCCAGCAGCGCCGCGCCACGGGCGAGATTGTCGCCGCTCGACGCCCAAGTTTCCTTCAGGAGCTCGGGATTGGTGGCGAGGAAATTCGAGGGCGAAAGGGCGCTCGATATCTGCCGCAGGTAGAATTTTGCCTTGTCGCGAACGTGCGGATCGACATCGTTCGCGCGCAGGACAAGATCCTCGGCCCAATGCGAGACGATGGAGTGCGCCTGTCGCAGGAAATCGAAGAACGGGCTCTCCCGCCATTCCGGCGCGGCGAACCTTTTGTCCGAAGGGTCATAGGGCACGAACGGATATTCGAATTCGCCGGACATCCGCCGCAGGCTATGCACCCAAAGGCCAAGGAGCTTTACCGTCAAGGAGGATTGCGCTTCGAGGGTCCGGGCGGGGTCGCTCAACCAATGTTCGGCAATGCGGCTGATCGAACGAAGCGCGTCGGCAACTCCGTTTGACACATTGCTTTTGGCCTCGTCGCTTTCCGACGGCTTGAAATACGCGGCGAGGGTTCTGCCGCCCTGTTCCACGAGCCGCGCCAAATTATAAGACAAGCGTTCAAAGTCGGGCGCGCCCTCCATTTGACGCGAAGCTTTCCGCGCCGCCGAGGCGGGAGCGGCCACCGTGCGGCTGTCTCCGGCAGGGCTCCGCGCCGGAGCTTTGCGATCAGGGCTGGCACCCGCGTCAGCCGCAACGACTGGCGCAACCGGCTTGGACGCGGCGGGTTTTGGCGATGCGCCGGCCTTGGCCCATGCTTTCATTTCAGCCGTTGGCGGGGTAAACGGGCGCTCGATCCGCCCGCCCTCCAAGCGCTTGATTTTTCTCGCGCTCATTCGATTTTCCACGCTTTCGTGCGGCTCAAAAAGCCGGTTCTGGGATCGCAAAATCCGCGCAGCGTTTCGTCGCGGTTTCGACACAATAAACTTGGATGATGTCCGGAGGCAACCAAACAAAGTTCCAGTGCTGGCACGCTGAAATGAAACGAAACCGGCTCCTTCACCTTTACGCGCGGCCTGTGACGCTTGTGGCGCTTTCCGGGATTTGTCTTGGCTTTGACCCGCTTGCTCATGCGCAAGAGGCAAAGGCGGGCGGCTCGCCGCTTGACACCTTGATGCACACGAAAATTTGGGCCGACGTTCCTGAAGCAAAGGATTTCGTGCGCGAGACTCGGTCGCCGCCGGACAATCTCGCCTATCAGCCGGTAAACGGAACCGATCCCGAACGGCCGAAGCTCAAAAGCAAGGTGGAGCTCGAGGCCATGGAGAGCGAACTTGAGCGCGCGGCCTCGCACCATGACAGGAATGCTGGAAAACGCGTGGGCATCAAAAAGTCCGTTTCCGTCAAAACAGTCAAGCAAGAGTAGAGTCGCGCGGATCGAACCCGCGCGTCCGGCCGCCACTTCCTTGACATTGGCAGCAGACGATTTCAAGCGATCAGCTCCGCCAGTTGCTGAAAGACCGCGTCGTTTTGCCTCGCCGGAACTTGCCGACGCAAGCCAAGCAACGGAGCTTTGGCGAAATTGGCGAGCGTCGCCAATGTCGCGTCGAGCGGCGCCGGGGCGCCCTCGGTCTCGCTGACGACAATGACGCGCAGATCGAGCGCGTGTCGGAAAATCACGTCCTGCGCGGAAAGGACATGGCTAAGCGTCCCAAGATAACTGCCAGCGACGAGGATCAACGGCAGGTTGAGCGCGATCATCAAATCCAGCACTGTGCGGCGATCGTCAAGCGGGACCATGATGCCGCCGATGCCTTCGATCAGCAGGGCGCCTTCGTTGCCGGCAATCGCTGCGCGGCAGAAATCGACGACCGCTTGCAAATCGATTGCTCTATTCTCCGCCCGCGCCGCCATGTCCGGGGATAGCGGCGCGCGAAAGCGCCACCGCGAGACGCGTTTGAGTTCCTCCGGTTTGACCTCGCGTCCCAGAGCCTCGATCAGAATGGCTGGATCGCTGCCTGAAGGCGCGGCCGGATCGAAGCCGCTCACGAGAGGTTTTAAGGCATTGACCGGTCGTCCGAGCCCGCGGAAATAACGGATGAGGCCTGCGGCGACAAAAGTCTTGCCAACATCGGTCCCGGTGCCGGTTATGAAGACTGCGGACACTTGGGGATTTCCTGGCGCGCGGGCGCAAATGCGACGAGAGTCCGCACGGTATCGGCGAGGCGGGCGATCTCTTCGTCGGGATGCAGGGCCGTGAAGGCGAAGCGCAGCCGCGCGGTGCCAACCGGGACCGTCGGCGGACGGATCGGCGTCACGAGAAAACCTTCCTCCGCCAGTTTATTAGATGCTTGCAACGCGGCATCCGGCGCGCCGAGGACAAGCGGGACTATCGGACTTTGCGCCTCGGGAAGGCCAAGACGAGAGGTGAACGCCCGCGCCTTGGCGAGAGGTTTTGCAATCAATCCCGGCTCGCTTTCGATGATCGTCAAGGCAGCAATCGCCGCCGCCGCCATGGCGGGCGGCAAGGCGGTCGAATAAATCAGAGTCCGCGCGCGGGTCTTTATCAAATCGATCACGGCCCGCGACGCGCATAAATATCCGCCATAGCCGCCGATCGCCTTGGACAACGTCCCCATTTGCAATGCGACCAGCGCTCCGCCACCAGCCGAGAATGCCGAGCCGCGGCCGTTGCCGATCACCCCGAGGCCATGCGCGTCATCGGTCATGAGCCAAGTATCGAAGGCGCCGCAGAGGGCCGCGAGTTGCTGCAAGGGAGCAAGATCGCCGTCCATGGAAAACACCCCATCGGTGACGAGCAACGCGTGGCGAAAGTGCGCACGGTTTCCGCTCAGCAATGCCCGTGCATGCGCAACGTCATTATGCCGAAACACCAACGTCCGCGCGCGCGACAAGTTTGTCCCGGCCCAGAGGCAGGCGTGCGCGAGTTCGTCGATCACAATCATATCTTGCGTGCCCGCAAGCACCGGGACGATGCCGGCATTGGCGAGGTAGCCGGAACCGAAAACGCAAGCCGCTTCGGTTCCCTTGAACCGCGCGAGCCTCTCCTCCAGCTCGCGAAATAAAGGATGATTGCCGGTGACGAGGCGCGAAGCGCCGGCGCCCACGCCATATTGCGCAATCGCGGCCGTGGCAGCGCTCTTTAGCGCCGGATGGTGGCAGAGGTTGAGATAGTCGTTGCAGGAGAAGGACAGCAAGCGGCGGCCGTCGCGTTCAATCCATGGGCCGTCCCCGCGAAAACTCTCGGCAAGCGTGCGCCGCAAAGAGGCGCGATCGAGCTCCGCCAACTTGCGAACAGCGAAATCATCCAAGGACCGGATCGGCATTTTGCTCTCGTTGGCGCGGA
Organism: Methylocella sp.; assembly: GCA_036008425.1. Lineage (GTDB taxonomy): Bacteria > Pseudomonadota > Alphaproteobacteria > Rhizobiales > Beijerinckiaceae > Methylocapsa. The sequence goes on from DASYNQ010000067.1 coordinate 4,142, forward strand.
TAGAAGCGTCTAGCGGAGCGAGCGGCGCGGCCCCGCACATCGGCGGCTTATAAGCAGACGAACACCGCTGCAAGTCCTTCTCACAACCTGCCGCCGACTCGTGCTAAACCTGTGGCATGACCCCGCACGAGTTCATCCGGAAATGGAAGCCCGTCGCGCTGACCGAGCGGCAGACGGCGCAAGAGCACTTCATCGATCTCTGCCGCCTCGTCAACCATCCGACCCCGGTTGAGGAGGATCCTTCGGGCGAACGCTATTGTTTCGAGAAAGGCGCGCTCAAATCCTCCGGCAGACCGGGCTTCGCCGATGTCTGGAAGAAGGGACACTTCGATGCAAGCTCGGCAAGTGAGCCGCGCGGGTCTCGTCGCGACCAATTCCATTCGCGGCGGCACCAACCGGCGCATGCTCGATCCTATCGCGGCGGAAAAAAGAATTTTCGAGGCCTGGAGCGACGAACCTTGGATCATCGAGGGAGCGGCGGTGCGTGTCTCACTGGTGTGTTTCGGAAATGATGGGGAGAAGTATCTCGACGGACGTGTAGTGCAATGCGTCTACGCCGATTTGACCGGCGTCACTGGCGACATCACCCAAGCAAAGCAGCTCGCGGAAAACGGTGGAGTCACTTTCATGGGCGACACCAAGGGCGGCGCCTTCGATGTGCCGGGCAAGCTGGCTCGCGGGTGGCTCAGTGCTCCGCTTAATCCGAACGGGCGTCCCAATAGCGACGTTCTGAAGCCTTGGGTCAACGGTCTCGATTTGACGCGCCGGCCACGGGATATGTGGATCGTGGATTTCGGCCTGACGATGAGTGAAAAGAAGGCGGCTCTTTATGAATGCCCTTTTGCCTTTATCTTTGAGAATGTGAAACCGGAGCGAGAGAAGAATCGCCGCGACACGTACCGGCTCAATTGGTGGCGGCATGTGGAGGCGCGGCCGGCCATGTGGGCAGCCATCAGACCTTCCCTGGTCCGGTATATTGTGACGCCGACCGTTGCGAAGCACCGGCTTTTCGGATGGCTCGAAGCCTCAATTTGCGCCGATCACCAGCTCATCGCCATCGCCCGCGACGACGATACGACCTTCGGCATTCTCCACTCGCGCTTCCACGAGGCCTGGTCGCTCCGGCTCGGGACATGGCTTGGCGTCGGAAACGATCCGCGCTACACCCCGACCACCACGTTCGAGACCTTCCCGTTTCCCGGAGGCTTGACGCCCAACATTCCCGCCGCCGATTACGCCGCCGATCACCGCGCGATCCGGATCGCACATGCCGCGAAAAGGCTCGACGATTTGCGCAAGGCCTGGCTCAATCCGCCGGACCTCATTCGCATCGAGCCAGAGGTCGTTCCCGGCCGCCCCGACCGCATTCTGCCGAAAGACGCGGACGCGGCCAAAAAACTCAAGGAGCGCACGCTCACAAATCTCTATAATCAGCGCCCGCAATGGCTCGCCGATGCGCATGAGACGCTCGACCGCGCCGTCGCCGCTGCCTACGGCTGGCCCGAGGATATTTCAACCGAAGAGGCGCTGGAACAGCTCCTCGCACTCAATCTCGCGCGCGCCTCCTCAGCGAAGGGATAAACTTCGGCAACCCGCTTGAAGAGACCCCTCACCCTGAGTAGCGCTCCGAAGGAGTGCGTCTCGAAGGGCGAGGGATCGCGAGGCGGCCGCATCCTTCGAGACGGCCTTTCAGGCCTCCTCAGGATGAGGGCGAGGCAAAAGCGTCATTGGCCAATTAGATAGCCGGAGCTAGCCCCATCGGCGCGCGGCGCGCCAAAGAATCCATTGCCTTCGCCATTGCGGCAGCTCGATGATGGTCTTGAAGGGTTCGTAGCCGGGCTTTTCCATCAGGCGCAGATACGGCTCGCAAAGGCAGACGGGCAAGAACGCCGGACGGCTTTTGTCCGGCAGGCCGGGGAGCTTGGCATAAAAAATATCGAGATGCGCGCGGGCAACAGCGCGCAGATCCGCAATCGCGGCAAGCACTGCCTCTGAGGCGCGCTCGGCGGCAAAATCGTCGCGGTTCGCCCCATGCGCTTGCAAAATCTCGACAGGGATAAAAACCTGGCCGCGCGCACGCTGCCAAGGCAGCGCCCGGATCAGCCCGGTGATCCCATAGGCAATCCCGGCGTGGAGGGCGGCGTCGCGACTCGCCGCAGCCTCCGCTCCGTCGAGGATGAGCGCGGCAAGCCGCAGAAGATTCGAGCATGTCGCCTCTGTATGCGCCTCGAGGGTGGTGACGGACTCGATCGGCTCGCCATAAAGGCCGCGCCCCCGCGCGGAAATCAATTCGAGGAGCGGCGCTTTCGGCAGATCGAACCGCGCGATCGTATCGAGAAGGGCGGCGGCAACGGGATTGGTCTTTGCCTCACCCGCATTGGCCGCCCCTTCGAGCGCGTCCCGCCACCATTGGAAGCGGATTTCGCCAAGCAAGGGCTCGGAGACGATTTCGCGCACGCGGGCGACTTCGAGGCTGAAAGCATAGAGGGCGTGAATGTGGCGCCGCGGCTCGCGCGGAACGAAAAGGCTCGCGAGCCAGCGGTCTCGATCCTCGCGGCGAAGCAGTCCCTCGCAATAGGCATAATCCGGATCAATTGGCTGCCGGGGCACGGTGGCGCCCGCGCCCGCGCCTACGCCGGCCTCTTCGCGGAGGTGGCGGCCGGCGCCGAACCCACGGTGTCGCCGCGCAGGCCGAGGTAGATCAGCATCGGCGAACAAATAAAGACGGAGGAATAGGTTGCGACAAAAATGCCCCAAATCATCGCGATCGAGAACGAGCGGATCACCTGGCCGCCGAAAACGACGAGCGAGAGAAGGGCGAGAAACACGGTCGTCGCGGTCATGATCGTGCGCGGCAAGACCGCATTAACCGAGACATCGATTAGTTGGTCGGCCGGCATCTTGCGATATTTCCGCATCATTTCGCGAATGCGATCGAGCACCACGACGGTTTCGTTCAGGGAATAGCCGACGATAGTGAGAATGGCGGCGATCGACGTCGTGTTGAATTCGAGCCGGGTCAGCGCGAAAAAGCCAACGGTCAGCAAGAGGTCGTGCATCGTCGCGATGATCGCGCCAACCGCGAATTGCCACTCGAACCGGAACCAGAGATAGCAAAGCACCGCGACGATCGAAACGACGACGCCAAGCGTGCCGGACTGCACGAGTTCGCCGGAGACGCGGGGACCGACGACCTCGGTGCGCCGGACCTCGTAGCCATCGCCGATGGCCTCTTTCACGCGGTTCACGGCGGCCTGTTGCGCGGCATCGCCGCCCGCCTGAAGGCCGAAACGCATGGTCACGTCGGACGGCCCCCCGAAACCCTGCACCTCGACGTCGCCGACCTTGAGATGCTCGGCGATGGACCGCAATTTTGCGAGGTCGGCCACGCCGTTCTTGGCGCGCAGCTCAAGCAAGGTGCCGCCGGAAAAATCGATGCCGAAATTCATTCCTAGGGAAAGAAAAAGCACGACCGAAATAATCGAGAGGAGCGCCGAGAAAGGATAGCTCACGCGGCGGAAGCGCATGAACGGAAATTTGGTGTTCTCGGGCGCAAGGCGCAGGAGT
>DASYNQ010000068.1:0-2723 GCA_036008425.1 Methylocella sp.
GTTCCAAACGCACAAGTACGCAACCCGGTGAGCTCAGAGCTGGTTGCCCTGGGCATCGTAGATTTCGAGGTCGCCGAAGAGTTTGGCTTGGTCTTCGATCTTGGTGCGGTCGCCGACTACCACGATCTGCATGTTGGCGGAGTCGAAATATTTGCGGGCGGTGGCGAGCAAATCGGCGGGCGTCAGCGCGCGAACCCTTTCGCGATACGTCTCTAGGTAATCGTCGGGCAAGTCGTTGAGCGCGATGGTGGCGAGCTGAGTGAGCAAGCCGTCCTGCGTGGCCAGGCCCATGGAGAAGATGCCGCTGAGATAATTTCGCGCGTCGGCAAGTTCCGGCTCCGGCACAGGCAGCGACCTCAGCTTGTCGAGTTCGTAGAAGATTTCCGTCAGCGACGCGGCGACTACATCGTTGCGCACCGCCGCCGAGACGGAGAAATAACCATGTTGGCGAAACGCGTTGATGCCGCTGCGCGGACTGTACGTGTATCCCTTATCTTCACGAATGTTCATCACCAGGCGTGAATTGAAGGCGCCGCCGTAAAGGCTGTTGGTGAGTCCCAGCTTGACCCAGTCCGCATGTTTGCGCGTGATCGCGTGACATCCGGCGAGGATTTGCGTTTGCACCGCTCCGGGAACGTGTACGAGGTACACACGCCGCCCCTTGGGTTGGGCCGGCTGGGGAACGGCGTTGGCGATGGGCTTCTTGCCGGTCCAGCCGTCGAAAGCTTTTTCGATGTATTTCAACATCGTTGCGGTGTCGAAGTCGCCGACCATGACCAGAAGCGCGTTCTCCGGCATGTAAAACTCGCGATAGACCTGCGTAAGATCGGAACGCTTGTAGGCGGCCACTTGGGCTTCGGTCGGAGCGGCGGTGGCGTACGGATGCGCCCCAAACAAAACCTTGCGCAGGCGCTCACTGGCGAGAAAACCGGGTTGCGTCCGATCAAGCTTCACTTCCTCGAGTTTTTGCCGGCGCTCGCGCTCGAACTCTGGCTCCGGGAAGGCCGCTTCACGCGCCAACTCATTGACGAGGCCGAGCAGCGGCTCCGCCAGTTCCGACAAACCCGCGAAACCGATCCCGGTGGTGTCGGCGCCAGCGCTCGAGGAAAGATCGGCGCCGATACGGCGAAGGTCTTCTTCGATCTGACGGCTTACTCGCCGCGTCGTCCCGGTGCGGACGACCGTGGCCGTCATTTCCGCGAGGCCTGGTCCGCGATCGACCACCGCGGCGTTGCCGGAACGGAAAGAGAGTTGGCCGTGAAATTTCGGAATGGCATGCGATTCCGCGAGAATCACTTCCAGGCCGTTGGACAAGCGCGCTTTGGTTCGCTTCGGCCAGCTTACCGGGCGTTCCGGCGATAAGGCCGGCGCTTCCGTGGGCAATTGGGCGGTTCGAGTGGCCACTATGCGGCCTCCTTTGCGGCGGCCTTTATCGGGGTGCGGAAGACCACGGCGCGGTTCGCCGGATGCAGATATTTCTTAGCTACCGCTTGAATTTCCTCGCGCTTTACGGCCAGGAAGCCGTCGAGAATCGAGTTCACGAGTTGCGGCTGGTTGTCGAACAGGGTGAAACAGGCGAGGAGGTGCATCAGACCGTAGCGCGGCATGCCACCCCGCCCGCCTTCGAGCGTGGAGTAATAGTCGGAGCGCCATTTTACTTTGAGTTGTTCGAGTTCGTCTTCGCTGATTCCGTGCTCTTGAATCTCGCGAATCACGGTGTCAAACGCGGCCAATGTTTTCTCGGCGGAATATTCGGGCTTGTGCAGGATGCGCGTCACCATCTGCGTCGGGCCGTTGTAGCCGAAGATGTCGTCGATACCTCCATCGGCTTCGACCGCGATCTGCTTTTCAAGAACGAGTTCGCGATGCATGCGGCCTGCACGGCCACCGTGCAGGGCCTGATCGAGGAGCGCCATCGCGCACCAATCGGTGGTGCGCCGTTCGGGAATGTTATAGCCAATGGCCATGGCCGGAAGCGTGCCGAATTTTTCTTCCACTTCTCCGCGGCGCTCTTCTTTTTGTTCCGGCTCGCAAGGATCGGCAAATGGTGGTGGCGCGCCAGCAGGAATGTCGCCGAAATATTTTTGCGCCGATGCCATGCCTTCGTCCGCTTTCACGTCGCCGAGCACCAGGAGCACGGCATTGTTTGGCACATAGTAGGTCTTGAAGAACGCTTGAACGTCGGCTAGATCAGCGGCGTCGAGATCGGCGAAATCGCCATAGAAATTGTGGGCGTTGGCCCAGTTGCGAAAGGCCACCGGCGGCAGATCGAGCCATGGGAACCCGCCATAGGGCTGATTCATCACGTTGACGCGGACTTCTTCTTTCACGACATCGCGCTGGTTGCGCAAGTTTTCGTCGTCTACCTGGAGCGCGCGCATGCGGTCTGCTTCCAACCATAAAACACGGTCAAGCGCGTTAGAGGGCACGGCCTCGTAGTAGTTGGTTACATCGTAGTGCGTGGAGCCATTCAGCAGGCCGCCGCTGGAATTGATCAGTTTGATGTGCTGCATCTTGGGAGCATTCGCGGAGCCCTGAAACATCATGTGCTCGAACAGATGCGCGAAGCCGCTGCGGCCTTGCGGTTCGAGACGAAAACCGATTTTGTAATAGACGCCGACGGTGACCACCGGCGCGGAGATATCCGGCGCGATGACCACTTTCAACCCGTTGGACAGAGTTGAGTACTCCATTGCGATGCTATGTCGATTCAATCTTTGCCC
>DASYNQ010000069.1:0-3244 GCA_036008425.1 Methylocella sp.
CGGTGCGCGCAAAAGGGCACGCGAAGCGGCGATGGAGGAATATAGGCGGCTTTTCTATGTAGCTTTGACCCGCGCGGAAGAGCGTCTCTATATCGCCGGGTTTCATGGTGCGAAAGGCCCGGTTCCCGGCTGCTGGGCCACGATGATTGAGGCCGCTCTCGCCAACGACGCTGGAATTGAGACAGTGCCGGCGTTTTGGAATGGCGAGGATCAAATTCGGCGCCTTATCTCGGAAGGGAGCGGCGCGCCCGCCGCCGTCGCTTTGCCGGACGGCCGGCCCGCCGCCACGCCGGCCGCGGTCTTGCCGGACTGGCTCTGGCGCAGCGCCGGATTCGAGACAAATGCGATGCCTCCCGTCCGGCCTTCGCACGCACTCGCGCCGGCCCATCGCCTCGACGGCACGGGAGCTGCGCAACCAAGGCGCGAAGCCTCGCGACGGGGCCGTCTGATGCATCTGCTGTTGCAATACCTGCCGGGCATTGCCGCGCTGCATCGGCGCGACGCGGCGCTGGCTTTCCTAGCCGCGCGGGCCACCGGCCTCGACGAGACGGCGCGCCAAAATCTCGCCGGGAAGGTGCTCGAGGTGATCGGCCTGCCCGCGCTCGAAGGTTTGTTCGGGCCAGGTTCGAAACCCGAAGTTTCCGTCGCGGGCAGAATAACGCTTGGGCAGCGGACAATCGATGTCGACGGACGGGTGGACCGGATCGGCGAAAACCAGAAAGAAATTCTCGTCGCCGATTACAAGTCCGGCGCACCTTGCGCTCTCGACCGCACACCGGCCGCCTATCTCACGCAAATGGCCCTCTACCGCGCGGTTCTGGCGCCGCTCTGGCCGGACAAAACTTTGCGGATGCTGCTGATCTGGTCGGCCGGGCCCTGCGTCGTTTGGCTTCCCGCCGGGATGCTCGATGTGGCTCTGGCGGCACTCGTGGCGGGCTGAGCATCTTTCCGCCGGGGAGTCGGGGCCTTTTGGCGGACATGCCCTCACCGCTTGGTTGGGTTACGTCAGATTCCGCTTTCGCGGATTGCATTTGCGTATTTAACGTGTCGATTGTTTACGCAGCCGGGCGAGACGCCTCGGACCGGTTTTGGCCTGGAAAAAGCCCCGGCATTCGGCTACCGCTTCGGCTCGCCGATTTCGAAGTCGTTCTTTTGAGCATTGCATGACCAGCACAATACCGGCCGCGGCCGCCTCGCCCGGCGATCCCCTAGCCTCCCCCCAACACGCCCTTTCCGGCCCAGCACCAGCAGCGAGCGGCGCGGCGATCAGGAAAGGAATCCTTTGGATGCTGGCCGCGACTTGCCTGTTCGTTTGCCAGGATTCAATCGCGCGCATCTTGCTCAAAGCCTATCCGGCGATGGAAATCGCCTTCGCGCGCTTTTTCGTTCACATGGTTTTGGTCAGCGCTTTCATTGCTTGGCGCGACCCGCGCCGCATGATCTCGCGCCGGCCCCTATTGCAAATGCTGCGGTCGAGCTTTCTCCTGGGCACGACATTGTTTGGGATCTTCGCGCTTAAGATCATGCCGCTTGTCGATTTTTCCGCGGTAGTGTGGGTTGCGCCTGTTCTTGTCGCCGCGCTTTCGGTCTTCATTCTCCATGAAAAAGCGAGCCCAAGCGTATGGGCAAGCGTTTTTGCCGGCCTGATGGGCGTTTGGCTGATCGTTGGTCGGACCGGCATGGATTTTTCGCTTTCCATGCTGTTTCCTTTCCTGGCCGCTCTCGCCAGTGCGCTCTATATGATCGCGACCCGGCTTTTGCATCGCGCCGATATGCCGGTAACGACCTTGTTTTATACGTCGCTTGCCGGAGTTTTGTTCTGCGGCGGATTTCTGCCCTTTGCCACCGCGCCCGGGCTTGCCGACGGCGGCCTGATGCTCCTCCTGGGGTTCATCGGCGTTGTCAGCCACTTTTGCCTGATCCGCGCCTTTGCCGCGGCGCCCGCCAACATCATCGCGCCGTTCGGCTACACGGCGCTGCTTTGGGCCACTCTGTTCGGCCTGGTGATTTTCGCGGAAATTCCCGGCCCGCGCACATTATTTGGGGCGGGGTTGATCGCTGGCGCCGGTTTGTTCGTTTTCCTTCGTGGACCAAAGACATGAGTAATTGGCGGATTTGCCGCATCCTGAACGTCATGTGTGAGGGCGACCCCGTCGAGGAATTATCTCGGGCAAAACGGCTCGCCGGTGTTCGACCGTGACGAACCGTCCCCTACGTGCGAGAGAGCAATCCGCGCGGCAAAAAAGCGCCGCGACCGCGTATCCGGAAATTTGGTGCTCGATTATGAACGTGCCTCTCGCCATTGTCGCCGCGATCGCCGAAAATGGCGTGATTGGCGACGGACGCGGTTTGCCGTGGCATTTGCCGAGCGATCTCAAACATTTCCGTGGGATCACCATGGGCAAGCCCCTGCTCGTGGGACGCAAAACCTTCGAATCGATAGGGCGCGCACTGCCCGGGCGCGAGATAATCGTAGTCACCCGCGACCGTGCCTTCGACCCGCCACGCGGCGGCGGGCAAGCCAAGGCCATACATGTCGTGCATGACCTCGACGCGGCGCTCGCACTCGCGCAGGCGCGGGCCCAAGCGATGGGCGCGGACGAGGTTATTTTGGCCGGCGGCGGGAATCTTTACGAAAGTTTGATTGGCCGCGCCGAACGCATGCATCTAACCTTCGTCGATATCGCGCCAAGGGGCGGGGTGAGTTTTCCCGCTATCGACTGGTCTAATTGGCTGGAAGTAAGCCGGGTTCGGCCACGGCCGGCGGCCAAGGACGAGGCGACATTCGCTTTTGTCGATTTTGACCGGCGCCGCTGCTTATCGTTGTAGTGCACGCGGGGCTCTCGTATAAGGACCAGGATCGGCCCGGTCCGGGGCCGCGGCGGTTATCGCCCGCTTTCTTGGGCGTCACCTTTCAAAAGAGAATCTCATGCCGTGGAGCAGTGAAGGCGGAAATGGCGGCTCTTGGAAGCCCGGCAGCCCCGGGCCTTGGGGGCAAAAGCCGGGCGCGCCGCCGCCTGAATTCGAGGAATTCCTCAAGCGCGCGCAGGAGAAGCTCAAGCAATGGATGCCGGGACCTGGGCGCCTGGGGAGACGCGGCCTGCTCGCCTTGGCTCTCGTCGGCACGATCGTCTGGCTTTTGTCCGGGTTTTACACGGTCGGCCCGAATGAAGTCGGGCTGAACAGGATTTTCGGCCGCTACACGGGCAAGACCGCTCCAGGGTTGAACTACAATCTGCCTATC
>DASYNQ010000070.1:0-4117 GCA_036008425.1 Methylocella sp.
CGATGCCGTGCGCATTGAAGTGCAGCTTCCCTGGATCCTCGCCGCCTTGACCGGCAAGATCCAAGGCGTTCTCAAGAGCAGCGCGGAGGAATCGCTGCGGATCGGGCATACCCCGCCAAAGACCTAAACAGGATGGCAAACGGCAAAGGGGTCCGCGCGAACTTTGCCGGGCGCCCCCTTATTTTATGGCGATCATCACATCGGAGGCTTTGATGACGGCGTAGGCGTGGGTGCCTTTTTTGAGACCGAGCTCCTCGACCGCTTCGTTGGTGATCGACGAGATTACGGTTTCGCCTCCTTTGAGTTCGATTTCGACATGCGCGGTGGTCGTACCCTTGTGAACTTCCTTGATCTTGCCTTCGAGGAGATTGCGCGCGGATATTTTCATTTCGTTTTTTCCTATTGATAGCGATGGCATGCAAGCAGCTTCTTAGAATGCCGGTTCTTGTTTTCCGGCTTGATTATTAGCATCCGGTGTTTGTCGTTGCGACAGCTTGTTTGATTTGAGTTCCGCGATAAAGCGCGCGGCAATCCGACCGAGGCAAGGACCGGCTGATCGCGTCCCGGATGTGGCCGCCGCACGACGTCGCCGCGAAATAGGCCTCAGAAACCTCGAACTTGTGTACAAGCCTTCGATATCGATAGCTTTGGTATCTTTTTGAAAGTACCGCCGCGGCGTTTAAACCGGAGCCAAACCTTGCATTGCAGGAGACCCCGATGAACACGAATACGACTGCGCTAGCGTTGGTTCTTTTTGGCCTAACATTTGCGCCCGTGGCGGCCGCCGAGACCGTCTCGCCGCCACCGGCAATCAGTGAAGCCGAGGCGCATTCGATCGGCGTCGACGCCTATCTTTATTTTTATCCGCTTGTGACCATGGAGCTGACCCGCCAGCAGCTCACCAACATCGAGCCTGGCAAGGAGCCGGGGCATGGCCCAATGAATACATTCGCGAGTGTCGCAGAGTTTCCCTCCGCCGATTTCAAGGCCGTCGTGCGGCCCAATTTCGACACGCTCTACTCCATTGCCTGGCTCGACCTCACCAAGGAGCCGATGATCGTCTCGGTCCCGGACACAGGTGGGCGTTATTACCTTTTGGAAATGCTCGACATGTGGACGGACGCGTTCGCCGCGCCGGGCTGGCGCACGACAGGAACGCAGGCGGCGGACTTTCTCGTGACTCCGCCCGGCTGGCGGCGCGATGTCCGCGAAAAATTCGGGGAAAAATTCAAGCTCCCGAAAGAGACCCAACGTATCGAGGCGCCAACGCCTTATGTGTGGATCATCGGACGCACCAAAACCGACGGGCCGCCGGATTATGACGCCGTTCACAAAATCCAGGCGGGCTTTAAAATCACGCCGCTTTCCCGCTGGGGCAAGACGCCCGAGCCCGTGGCCGTCAATATCGATAAGACTATCGATATGAAGACGCCGCCAAAATTGCAGGCCGATGCGATGCCGGCCGGACGGTTCTTCGCTATCGCGGCCGAGCTTGTGAAGACGCAGCCTCCGCATCTCACGGACGAGCCGATCATCGCGCGCTTGAAACGTATCGGCTTCGATGCAGGCCAAAGCTTCGATATCAATAGGCTCAATCCTTCCATCCGCGGCGCCCTTGCGACCGTGCCGGAAGATGCGCAGAAGCTGATGCAATGGAAAACCCCGGCCATCGCCCGGGTCGTGAACGGCTGGTCGATGAACACCGATACGATGGGGGTCTATGGCAATTATTATCTCAAACGCGCCATCGTCGCGCAGCTAGGCCTCGGTGCGAACGTGCCCGAGGATGCGATCTACCCGCTTAGTCTCGGTGACGATACCGGCAAGCCGCTCGGCGGCGCGAACAATTATGTGCTCCACTTCGACAAAGGGAAGACTCCGCCCGTCGAAGCGTTCTGGTCGGTCACGCTCTATGATCCGGACGGTTTTCAGGTCGCAAATGGGCTCAACCGTTTCGCGGTCAGCAGCTGGATGCCGCTCAAGTATAACCCGAACGGTTCGCTCGATCTTTATTTCCGGAACGAGAGTCCCGGCGCGGACAAGGAAGCCAACTGGCTTCCAGCGCCAAAGGGACCATTTAATCTGACCATGCGGCTCTATGCGCCAAAGCGCGATGCTCTGACGGGTGAATGGATCCCCCCGCCAGTCACGATGACCAAGGCGAGCGCGAGCGAGGGGGCCCCGTAGGCGCGACGCTAGTGCCATGGGCCGGCGATCCCTGCCTATGGTCTTAAAACAGGTGGTGGAAAACAAAGAAGAGGAACGCCGACAAAGCAATCGCGCAAGGCAGGGTCAAAACCCAGGCTAGCGCGAGGCTGCGCACGGTGCCTCTTTTGTCATAACCCCTATTTTCCGAAATACCGCTCCTCGATTGATCTCCACTCCGCGCTCTCCGTGATCTTGATCAAGGCGCGATCGATAGGCTTTTTCAGCGCGCTGCCATCGGGGAGCGCGACGCCCATATAGGCGGGCGCGAGCTGCACGCGCGGCACGCGAATGACGTTCGAGAAGCGCTCGGAAACGAGATACCGCAGCGCGCCTTCGCTGTTGACTACCACATCCGACTCGCCGCGCGCCAAAGACTCCAGCGCGTCCTGCAAATTGGCGTAAGTCTTGTGCTTGAGACGCAATCCGTCGAGAAACTCCGCTCCCGAGGATAGGGCGACGGCGGCGAGTTTCTTGCCGCGCAGATCGCCGTCGCTGCGAATGACGTTCTCAACCCGATCCGCAGTCAAGCGCGAGACCACATTGGCCGAAAAAAATGTCATCAGCGCCACGCTGCGCAACATCCAAACAACCGCGACGAAGCGCCCAAGATGAGTCTTTGGCGTTTTGTTGTGACCGCCGCCCGATAGAGGCCGTCCAAGAAGCTGGTCACTGTGTCCCGCGTCACTTGCCGCGCATCGCCCGCCGGGCGTTCGATCCGCCAGATGAGAAAGCCGAGCGGGAAGAGCAGAGCCAAGAGCCAAAGGGGCCATTTTAATCTGACGATGGAGCTCTATGCGCCAAAGCGCGATGCGCTGACGGGTGATTGGAACCCGCCTCCGGTCAAGAAGATCAATGCTAGTGCGGGCGAGGGGACCGAATAGGCGCGACGCTGGTGCCATGGGCCGGCAATACCTGCCCATGGTCTTAAAACAGGTGGCGGAACACAAAGAAGAGGAACGCCGACAAAGCCATCGCGCAAGGCAGGGTCAACACCCAGGCGAGCGCGATGCTGCGGATGGTCGATATTTGTACGCCGGACCCATTGGCCGCCATCGTGCCCGCGACGCCGGACGACAGAACATGGGTCGTCGAAACCGGCAGGCCAAAACTGTCCGCCGCCGCGATCGTCCCCATCGCGACGATTTCGGCCGCCGCGCCCTGGCCATAGGTCAGATGCTGTTTGCCGATCTTTTCGCCGACCGTGATGACGATGCGTTTCCAGCCGATCATGGTTCCAAGCCCGAGCGCGAGAGCGACCGATACTTTCACCCAGTCCGGGATGAATTTTGTCGCATTGTCGAGACTCTTTTTGTAGGCGGCGAGCGTCGCAATGTCTTGCTTTGAAAGCTCTGCTGCCTTGTCCTTTAGCAAGAACCGGATTGCCTCGGATGCGAGATACATGTCGTTGCGGGTATTTCCTACCTGCGCCGCCGGGATTTGCGAGATCGCGCCATAGGATTTAACCTGGTTTGCGATGTCGCGGATCAGCACCGCAAGCGAGGGATAAGTCCCTTCGTTGATTTGATGCGTCCTGACGTAGGATTCGACGGCGGGGCGTGGATCGCCGAGGACGTCGTAGCCCGCTGCTTTGGCTTCGACCACCTTCGAGGCGGCCACCGAGTTTTGAACGAAACTTGGCACGTAAGTCGCCGGTAGCGTCCGGTTCAAGGCATAGGCGGTTGGCACCGTGCCGATCAGGATCAGCATGATGAGGCCCATGCCCTTTTGTCCGTCATTCGAGCCATGCGCGAAGGAGACGCCGGCCGAGGTGAAAATGAGAAGCCCGCGAATCCACCAGGGCGGCGCGGACTTCCCCTTCGGCGCAGCATAGAGTTCTGGCGTGCGGATAATGAATTTCATAAGGAGAAGAAGGATCGCGGCACAGACGAACCCGACGACCGGAGAGAAT
>DASYNQ010000071.1:0-12213 GCA_036008425.1 Methylocella sp.
CGGACCGGATCGCGGCCTTTCTCGCCCATCGCCCGGTAAATGCCGTCGACGGAGAGAAAGGCAAGCGAATCGCAGCCGATATAGGCGCGCATTTCGTCGAGCGTGTGGGTCGCGGCGAGCAATTTGTCGCGCTCCGGCGTATCGATCCCGTAATAGTCGGGATGGGTAATCGGCGGCGAGGAAATCCGGAAATGCACCTCGCGCGCGCCGGCCTCGCGCATCATCTGCACGATTTTCACGGAGGTTGTCCCGCGCACGATCGAATCGTCGATCAGCACGATGCGTTTGTCCGCGACGACCGCGCGGTTGGCGCTGTGTTTCAAACGCACGCCCAATTCCCGCACGGATTGGAAAGGCTGAATGAACGTTCGCCCGACATAATGATTGCGGATAATGCCGAGTTCAAAAGGAATGCCGGAACATTGCGCGAAACCGAGCGCCGCCGGCACGCCGGAATCGGGGACCGGCACGACGACCTCGGCTGCAACCGGCGCCTCGCGCGCGAGTTCCGCGCCCATCGCCTTGCGAACATTGTATACGGGCTTTCCGTGCACGATCGAATCAGGCCGGGCGAAATAAATGTATTCGAAAATGCAGGGGCGCGCGGGCCGCGGCGGAAACGGCCGCAGGCTCTCGATCCCCGCGCCGGAGATAACGACGACCTCGCCATTTCCGATATCGCGCAGGAAACGCGCGCCGATAATGTCGAGCGCGCAGGTTTCCGAGGCGAGAATGTAACGTCCGTCGAGTTCGCCAAGGACGAGCGGTCTGATTCCCAATGGATCGCGGGCGCCGATCAACTTCTTGTTGCTGAGTGCGACCAGGGCATAAGCGCCTTCGATCGAGCGCAAGGCCTCGATGAACCGGTCGACGAGGTGCGGACGCCGGCTGCGGGAAACGAGATGAAGGATAGCCTCGGTGTCGGAGGTCGATTGATAGATCGCGCCGCCTTGCACAAGATCGTGGCGCAGGGTCAGTCCGTTGGTGAGATTGCCATTGTGCGCGATCGCGAAACCGCCCGCGTTGAGCTCGGCGAAAAGCGGCTGGACATTGCGCAGAATGGTATCGCCCGTCGTCGAATAACGCACATGCCCGATAGCCGACTCGCCGGGCAGGCGTTCGATCGCCGATGCCTTGGAGAAGTGATCGCCGACAAGACCTAGCCGGCGCTCGGAATTAAATCTTTGCCCGTCGAATGTTACGATGCCCGCCGCCTCCTGGCCGCGATGTTGCAAGGCATGCAGTCCAAGAGCGGTGATGGCGGCGGCGTCGGGATGGCCGAAAATCCCGAAAATCCCGCATTCTTCACGCAGTCGTTCGGCGTCGAGGTCGAGGCCGGCGGCTCCGAGATCAAGGCCCCGCGCCAATGACCGGCGGCCGAAATCAAGGCTCTGTCCAAGGTCCTCCGTTTCACCCATCAGCGGCTCCTAAAAGTTCAGGCGTGACCCGCGAAACCCGCGACAACAAATCGCGCGAAGTTAGACACTTTGGACCATTATCCGATTCTCTTAATCGGAACGGAGCAGGGACACCGATGTCATAAGACTTACATAATTGACCTTGAGGCGAATGTCAGCCTCGGACGTTGCAACGATTAAGTTTGTACGACCCCGCGCTCCGGGGCGGGCGTCAAACCGGGAGTGTTTTCCCCAGGAATTGATGGGGGCCAATTGCGCGCGCGGCTTGGCGTCCGGACAGGATGCCATCGCAGCCCTAAATGCTTCAGCGCCCGCGCTTACGTCCCTTTGCCAGTCTCGCCTTTTTTTGGTTCCTGATCCGTGTCGGGCACCGTATCCTCGCTGGCGCCGGCGGATTTCGGCTTCTTGAGTTTGTTCAAAAGCCCTTCCGGATCGTCCGGCAGGATCGCCATGAGCCGGTCGCCGGTCGCCTGCAAAAGGGGTTTCATGCGCGCGGTTTTAACCCATCCGGGCTGGGTTTGCGCGGGCACGAGCCAATTGAAGAACACGAACGCGATGACGCACAGGAGCAGGCCGCGAACCGCGCCGAACAGGAAGCCGAGCGACCGGTCGATCGCGCCGACCTTGGAATCGAGAATGGCATCCGACAACTTGACGGTAATCAAGGATACAACGATCAAGGTCACAAAAAAAACCGCCGCGGCGGCCACCGCGAGAGCGATAACGTCCTTCGCGATATAGGGTTTCACATAAGGCAATGCCAGCGGGTGGAGATAGATCGCGGCCAGCGCCGCCGCGCCCCATGACGCAATGGCAAGAACTTCGCGGGTAAAGCCGCGCAACATCGCCAGAAAGGCGGAAATTAAAACGACGACGATCAAGCCCAGATCGAGATAGGATGGCATTGGTTTGGCCTTTCCGCCGTACGCGCAATCACTGTTCGCGGCTGACGGGCGCGAAGGTGGCAAAAGTCGCCGAACCTGATGGCTTTTCTCTTAATAATCGAAACAAAGCAAGGGCAATAGATCGATCCCCGCGATTCCGGCAGAATGCGGCCGCCCCGTGATGTAAAGTCCTGACGTGGCGGCGCGACCAAACGCCGATCGGCTTTATCGCGCCGGCGTTACATGCACCTTGTCGCCATCATCCTTATTGATCATTTTCTCGTCGCCGCACAGCAGGACGTCGTCTCCGGCGTTCCAAAGTACCGTGTCCGGAGTATCGTCCGGCGCCACTTCATAGACGCCGCCAGAGTCGAGAATGACAACGCTGCCGCCCCGCGCAACGCGGCCGATCGTCTCTTCGTCGCATCCGCCGGCTTGGACAGGGCTTATAAATGCAGCAGCGGCTACCAACAGAAGTCTCGTCATCTCTCACCGCCTTAATAGGTTTGGCGTCGCCCTCCAACCGGTAAAAATCTCTAGCCGCGCTTCGCCGGCATGCCCGCCTTCTCCGGCTGCCCGTCCCTAGCCGCTATGCCGGCGACGAGGCTTGAAATATGGGCGTAACTTCGCACCGTGAGATCTCGCGCCGGCGCGTCGCCGTCCTCCGGCGCTCCCTGCGGGACCGTGGCCCGGCAAAAGCCTAGTTTCGCGGCTTCCTTGAGCCGCGCCAGGCCATGCGCGACCGGCCGGATCGCCCCCGAAAGGGAAATCTCGCCAAAGAACACCGAATCGGCGGCGAGGCTCAACCCGCTCAGGGAGGATACAAGCGCCGCCGCGGCGGCAAGATCGGCGGCCGGTTCGCCGACACGCAAGCCCCCCGCGACATTGAGATAAATGTCGTATTGCCCGAGCTTGACGCCGGCGTGCGCTTCGAGAACGGCGAGAACCATGGCCAGCCGCGCATTGTCCCAGCCGACAACCGCGCGGCGCGGCGTGCCGAGCGGGCTCGGCGCGACAAGAGCCTGAATCTCGACGAGCAGCGGCCTCGTTCCCTCCATCCCGGCGAACACGGCGGCGCCGGGTGCCGCGGCGTCCCGTGAAGACAGAAACAATGCGGAAGGGTTCGCGACCTCGGCGAGCCCGCGCCCGGTCATTTCGAAGACGCCGATCTCGTCGGTCGGACCGAAACGGTTTTTTACCGCGCGGAGGATGCGGAAGTTCCGACCGCCCTCGCCTTCGAACGAGATCACCGCATCGACCATATGTTCAACAACGCGGGGACCGGCGATCTGACCGTCCTTGGTGACATGCCCGACAAGGATCACCGCCGCGCCAGTTGTCTTCGCGAAACGGATCAGCGCTTGCGCCGCGCCGCGCACCTGGCCGACCGTGCCCGGGGTAGATTCGATCAGTTCGGTCCACATCGTTTGAATGGAATCGATAACGACAAGGGAAGGGCGCTTGCCATGGGAGAGTGTCGCGACAATATCCTCGACGCCCGTCTCGGCGGCGAGTTCGACCGGCGCCGCCACAAGGCCAAGCCGCAGGGCGCGCAGACGGACCTGATCGACCGCCTCCTCGCCGGAAATATAGACGACGCGCCGGTCCTTCGCGGCAAGCGCGGCGCAGGCTTGAATAACCAGCGTCGATTTGCCGATGCCGGGCTCGCCGCCAAGCAAAATAACCGAGCCCGGCACGAAACCGCCGCCGGTTACCCGGTCGAGTTCGGCGATGCCGGTGGTGATGCGCGGGGCGGCTGGGTGTTCTTTCTCGATCAGGCTCGAAAGGCCAAAAACCCGGCCTTTTCGCGCGTGCGTGGCCCTGGCGCCGATCCCCGATGCCGCACTTTCCTCGGCGATGGTGTTCCAGCCGCCGCAGGCGTCGCAGCGGCCTTGCCAGCGCTGGTTGACCGCGCCGCAATTTTGGCAAACGAAGGAAGCGTGAGGGTGGGCCATCGCCAGTCCCTAAATCGTTTTCCAGCGGGTGGAGCTTCGCGGTCAGAAAAGGCTTTTAAAGTATTTGCGCAGCGCGTCCATATCCTTGTAGCCGAGATTCGTCTGGTACGCCGACCGCAGCTACATAGCAGGGCGCGCTACTTCCGTGATCGGTGCCCTGGGCAGCGACGCCTGACAGGCGACTGTGGTTTCCGCGGTACATGCGCCGCAGAGCTTGGGGGTTGGACCCGAGCGCCATCAGTCAACAGCATGTGGACGCGACAAGTAGGCCAGCCGCGAATTTCATTATGCAGTTGCGCCTGTAAGTCGAACCCCGAATATCTCACCCGTTCAGAAATATCCTCGTGTGCGCCATGAAATCTTTCCCATGCTGCGACTGTGCACCGTGACTGGCGTCTGGATACATGATCAGTTGAGCATTAGGGAGATGTTCGGCCAGCAGAAAGGCGTTGATCGGCATGACAACGACGTCTTTGTTTCCATGCACTATTAGTGTTGGCTGATGAATCTGACCCAGCATGGCAAATCGGTCAGTCGGGGGAATGAGACCCCATTCCCGAATCGCCGCCAACTCGACGAGGGCTGCCTGCTTGGACACTGGCGCGTCGCGGTCGGCGACGCGGAGCCTCAGCCGTTCAAGATAGGCGCGCCCCGAGGCCTGGCTTGACTCGCTAGGGGTAAAGAATGCCTTCATAAGCAACCCCGCCTCGTCGTCCAACTCGTCGGCGGAGAGCTCGGTAAAAGTCATTCCTTCGCCGCCTCGAGGCCCCGTACCGAGGAGGATGACTCGCCTAATCATATCAGGATATTCAAAGGCAAGTTGCTGCGCGATCATGCCGCCGAGCGAAAAGCCAACGACATCGAACTTTGCCAGGTCGATCGCACGACAGAATTCGACGCAGGCCTTCGTCAATGCCGCGACGGTCGATGGCATCTCGCCCGATGAGCTACCCATGCCGGGATAGTCGACGATGATAACGTCACGCTCTGCCGCGAAGCCATTCGTAATCGTGGGATCCCAATTGTCTAAGTTCGCAGCGAAGTAGTTAAGCAATAGCAACGGAATCCCGCCTTGCGGGCCAAAACGCCGGTACGCGAACAGAACGTTGCCGGCCTGAACCCGCTGAGTGGGAGCCGTTTCGTGCGTGTCTAGGGCCATCTGCTATTCCTCCAGAGCGGTTCAGGGGTCCGTAATCGTCCTGATAGAAGTGGGGTTGGACGCAATGTACTTTAAATCGGGAATTTGGCGATAAGCCCGCAAAGCGGGGGACGCCAGCTAAAAATGCTCCGGCAGGCTTTCCTCGCGCGCCAGATTGGAAAACCGTGTCATCTCGGCCTCGAAAGCGAGTTCGATGGTTCCTGTCGGGCCGTGCCGTTGTTTGCCGATGATGATTTCGGCCTTGCCATGCACCTTTTCCATGTCGGCCTGCCAGGCGATGAATTCCTCGCTGCCCTCCCGCGGCTGTCGGCCTTTCAAGTAATATTCTTCGCGGAAAACAAAAAGGACGACGTCGGCATCCTGTTCGATCGAGCCCGATTCGCGCAAATCGGAAAGCTGCGGGCGCTTGTCGTCGCGGCTTTCGACCTGCCGCGACAATTGCGAAAGCGCGATCACCGGAACGTTCAAGTCCTTGGCCAGCGCCTTGAGGCCGGTGGTAATTTCGGTCACTTCCTGCACCCGCGAGTCGCTCCGCGTTTTCGAGCCGCCGAGCAATTGCAGATAATCGATCACGAGGACATCGAGGCCGCGCTGACGTTTGAGCCGCCGCGCACGCGCCGCCAGTTGGGCGATCGAAAGGCCGCCGCTCTGGTCGATATAGAAGGGGATCGTCTGCATCTTCCGGGCGGCCTCCACGATGCGATGAAATTCCGGCTCGCCGATGTCGCCCCTGCGGATCTTGGAAGAAGGGACGGCCGCCTGTTCGGCGATGATGCGGGTCGCCAATTGCTCGGCCGACATTTCGAGCGAGAAAAAGCCGACGATGCCGCCATTAACGGTTTCCCTGGTGCCGTCGGGTTTGGGCTTGTCCTCGTGAGAACCAGCGATGTTGAAGGCGATGTTGGTCGCAAGCGCGGTCTTGCCCATGCCGGGACGCCCGGCGACAATCACAAGATCGGACGGCTGCAGGCCGCCCATGTAGCGATCGAGATCGGCGAGGCCCGTCGCGATCCCCGACAAGCGTCCGTCACGCTCGAAAGCTTTTGCCGCCATGTCGATGGCGGTCGTCAAGGCATCGGAAAAGCGCTGAAAACCGCCCTCGTAGCGGCCGGTCTCGGCGATCGAATAGAGCTTGCGCTCGGCGTCCTCGATCTGTTCGCGCGGGCTCGCGTTGACCGGCGCGTCATAGGCCGCGTTGACGATATCCTCGCCGATGAGGATGAGATCGCGGCGAAGAGCGAGATCGTGGATGGTGCGGCCATAGTCCTCGGCGTTGATGACGGTGGTTGCTTCCGCCGCCAGGCGGGCGAGATATTGCGGCACGGTGACGCCGCCGAGATCGTGTTCGCCAAGAAAAGTCTTCAATGTAATCGGCGAGGCAAGCTTGCCCGCGCGGATCAACTGCGAGGCGATGTCGAAAATCCGCCGGTGCACTTCCTCGGAAAAATGTTCCGTTTTGAGGAAATCCGAGATCCGGTCGAAGGCGTCGTTATTGACGAGAATCGCGCCAAGCAGTGCCTGTTCCGCCTCGATATTATGCGGCGCCAGCCGGAACGCGGGATCGGGGCCCGCGAGGCGGGCTCTTTCGGCGAGATTTTCGATCGCTGGCATGGGGCATCTCGGCCGGCGCTGGCTTGCGGGGCGCGCGCCGAATCAGTTCGTCATGACCCGCTTTGTGCCACGCCGGTGCTGCGGGAAGTAAAGAATTCTTGGCACCAAAGGTCCGGCTCCCGCTATCCACACCAGCGAAAAATTTCGAAAAAAATGCTGGACAGGGCGCGCTAATGGGCTGGTAATACTCCTCTGCCTGCTAGTCAGTATTAAGCCTCGCCCTCACCCTGAGAAAGCCCGTTGGCCCATGCGCCGCGTTCATCGAGACTTTTGCGCAGCTCGTCGCTGTCATAGGCGCGGCCGGCCAGAAGCGTCTGGCCCTCCACGAGAGCGCCCAGCGTGTCGCGTGCGCTGCGCCCCCGTCATGGGCCTGGCCTTCGGTCAGTTTCAACAGGCCGCTCCGCGAGCGACCCATGTAACCGGATCGATCGTCTTTTTTTGGCGTTGGCGGCGTGCTGATGCAGGCGGATCGAGGACCACTCGATCATCTGGATAGCGCCGTCGTAAGCCTTGACACAGCTTCCAAAAGCCGATCCCAGACGGCCGCCTTGCGCCACCTGTTGAAACGGTTCACGCAGGTCGTGTGCTCCGGAATGCCGGCCCAGGGCGCGCCCGTCCGCGTTCAACACGCGCCGGTCATCCACGCGCGCGACGCCGCGCGGCTTGTACGGTAGCAGCGCCGAGATCACCGGCCACTCGAAATCCGGCAAATCAAAACGGGCTATTCCAACCTCCATGATCTGAAGGTTGAATCACTCTCTTGCCGATTCGAAGAATCCCCTTTATGAGATCATGACCTAGGGCATGATCGCTTTTGAACGATCATGCTCTCTATGTGTTTGATTTAACGCATGTTCTTATCTGAAGAGTCGGCAACTTTCCGGGATCGTCCGATGAGTTTTGCCAATGACCACTACCCCTTTCCGGCCGGATTCCGCGCCGGGAACACGAGACCGGCGCGAGTTGTGGCTTAGCCGCCTATCGTTCGCGGATCTCGCTGATTTCGGGCAGGACGATCATCTCGAGGCATTCCAAGTTTTCGCGCGATCATGCGCCGCAATCGCCGCGAGCGCACCGCCGCCGCGAAAAGGGGTCGCCGCTTCCGCCGCGCTCAAAACCATCGCACACGCGGCGCTCCACCAAGATATGCTGGAGCCCGCGCAGGCGAGGCGGTTTTTCGAACGCCATTTCCGGCCTTGCCGCGTGTCCGCGTGCGCGGGAGTGCGCAACGCCGGCTTTCTAACCGGCTATTACGAACCCATTGTCGAAGGATCGTCGCTGCGCACGCCCGAATTCACGGCGCCTTTGCTCCGCCGGCCCGACAATCTCAATTCCCGAGCGCCCTATTCGGACCGCGCCGCAATCGAGGCTGGAGCCATCGAACGGCACACGGCGCCGATCGTCTGGTTGCGCGACCGGGCCGAAGTGTTTCTTGCCCAGGTGCAGGGCTCGGCGCGTGTCCGTCTCGAAGATGGCAGCCTCCTCAGGCTCGCCTATGCCGGACGCAATGGTCATCCTTATACCTCGATCGGCCGCATTCTGATCGAAACCGGCGAAGTCGCCGAAGCCGATATGTCGCTTGCCACCCTCAAGCAATGGATCCGCGCGCACGGCCAATATCCTGGAGACGCGGGCGCGCTGTTGATGCACCGCAACAAATCCTATGTTTTCTTCTCGCTCCAAGAGGAATGCGAGCCTGCCGGCGGCCCGATCGGCGGCCAAGGGATAAGCTTGACGGCATTACGGTCGATCGCCGTCGACCGGGCGATCTGGACTTACGGATTGCCTTTCTGGATCGCCACCGATCTGCCTTGGCGCGGTTCATCCCCTTCGCCGTTCCGGCGCCTTATGATCGCCCAGGACACGGGCTCCGCCATTACAGGTCCCGCCCGCGCCGATATTTTCTTCGGCGGGGGGGATGACGCCGGCGCGCGCGCAGGCGATATTCGGCACGCGGGCGACGTCGTTGTGCTTCTGCCCGCCGAAGAGGCGCCGGACCCGTGAATGAAAACTTCCCTTCCCCCGCCAAGCCCCGGCCGGCGGCTGAGCGCGGAAGAGATCGAGCTCTGGCTTAACGTGACGCGGGGCGTCGCGCGCCGGCCGGGGAGCGGTTTGCCACAGCTTCCGCAGCCGCGAAAGAATGCGGAGCTTCAGGCGAGCGAGGCCGGAAACAATCCGCCCAAAGGAGCCAGCGCGGCGACGCCTCCTTCGCCGGTCGAGCGCAAGGCTCCGCTCGCGCCGCTTGAGCGGCGGCTTCGGCAAAAGCTCGCGCGCGGCCGCGCCGCGCCCGACGCCGCGATCGACCTGCATGGCATGCGCCGGCAGGAGGCTTTCGGCGCCCTCCGGGAATTCTTGGCGAGGGCGCAGATCGAGGGCGCGCGGCTTGTCCTCGTGGTGACCGGCAAGGGCGAGCGCGCCACGTCCGGGGAGGCAACGCCAGGTATTTTGCGCACAAGCGTGCCAAACTGGCTGCGTGGCGCGGAATATCGTGCGATCGTCCTCGGTTTCGAGGAAGCTTCGCGCCCGCACGGCGGCGCCGGCGCACTCTATGTACGGCTCCGGCGGCGCGATCGCGCGGAGCGCGGAAAGCGATCGCCTTGACCACTCCAAAACCCAGCTTTCGCAATGTCGCGGCGCCTTCGATCGCCGACCTCGACCTCATGGCGCGATCGGCTTTCGCCGCCCTGCCGGAAGACTTCCGCCGCCTCTGCGACGGCGTGGTGATCCGCGTCGAGGATTTTCCCGACGATGAAACGCTCGACGAAATGAACTGCGCGAGCGAATTCGACCTGTTGGGGTTGTTTCGCGGCCGCGGCCGCGCCCAATCCGAGGCGACCCCGATGACCGGACAATTTCCCAACATGGTGTGGCTCTACCGCCGCCCGATCCTCGACTTCTGGGCGGAAAACGAAGAGACGCTCGGCGCCATCGTCGGCCATGTTCTCGTGCATGAAATCGGCCATCATTTCGGGCTATCCGACGAAGATATGCGGGCAATCGAGCAGGCCGCCGTATAGCGCGTCAACGCGACCGGTTTTCACTTCTCTCAAAAATTGCTCGGAGCTACCAATGTTCGATGCCGCGCTCGCCGCCGCGAGCCAGATTTTTACGCCGCCGTTCCGGACGGTTCTTTGGAAGACGCTGGCGCTGACGCTGGCTTTGCTCGGCCTCGTCTGGATCGCGCTTCACAAGCTTATCGTCGCCGGTATCGCGCTTCCCTATCCTTGGGCAGCGACGGCGTTGTCGTTTATCGGCGGGGTAGGGCTCTTCGTCGGCCTCGCGTTTCTGGTCGCGCCGGTGTCGTTCATTGTCGCGGGCTTTTTCTTCGACGAACTGGCGGAAGAAGTTGAGCGGGAACTGGCTCCGGGCGAAGCGCCAGGCCGGGCTCTTTCGCTCGGCGATGCGGCATGGCTATCGGTCAAATTTTCCGCCGTCGCGCTCGGCGTCAATCTTGCCGCGCTTTTGTTGCTGCTGGTTCCCGGCGTCAATGCCGCCGCGTTTTTCGGCGCCAACGCCTATTTATTTGGACGCGGTTATTTCGAACTCGCGGCCTCACGCTATCTTCCGCTCGGCGAGGTTCGGCGGTTGCGCAAAAACAACGCGCTTCGCTTGTTTGGCGCGGGCCTTGTCATGGCGGCGATCCTTGCCGTTCCAGCCTTCAATTTGCTCACGCCGCTGTTCGGGACGGCATTCATGGTGCGTATCGCCAGAAACATCATGCGGCGGGCCGGAAAGATGTCGCGCACGACCTCGGGTTAAGAATGAGTTCTCAGACGGCGCGGGTGCCGGCGAATTGCCCGGTTTTGCGGTAACGGTAGAGATAGGAAGGCACGAAGGTCTCGAACGGTTCGGGCGCGATGCCAAGGCCGCCCAAGGTCCGTCCTTCGGCCTCCGCTTGCGGCGAGACAATGTTGTCGGATCGCAAGAGTTTCACTTGGTCGGACGTTATACTAAGGATCTCCGGAAAAAGACCGAGTGACAATTTGCGGATAATTCCGATAACGAATGCGAGCGATCTCGCGCGCCCGAAAGAGATCGGGATGAGCCTGCGGCGGCGCTCGGTAACCGTCAGGACGAACGTAATGATCCGCCGGAGCGTCGCGACTTCCGGCCCACCCAATTCATAGATTATCCCTGGCCTGGCCTTGCCGTCGACGGCCAACGCGATCGCCGTCGCGACATCGCCGGCGAAGACCGGCTGAAGTTTGGTTGCGCCGCCGCCGATCAAGGGGAGCGCCGGCATGAACCGCGCCATCGCCGCGAACCGATTGAAGAATTGATCCTCCGGCCCGAACACGACCGAGGGCCGCATGATGATGGCATCGGGCAAGATTTGCCGCACCGCCGCCTCTCCGAAGGCCTTGGTTTTCGCGTAGACGGAAGAACCCGAAGGATCGGCTCCAATGGCTGACATTTGGACAAAAACTTCCGTGCCCGCTTGTTTCGCCGCCTTGGCGATGGATTGCGCGCCAAGGTGGTGAATCGCGTCGAAACGTTGCGCGCCCGACGCATGCAATATGCCAATCAGATTGATGGCCGCTTGCGCATCGCGCAGCGCATGGGCGATAGATTGAGGATGGCGCACATTCGCCTGGACGGCATGGATTTGGCCGACATCGCCAAGCGGCTGCAGATGAAATGCAAGATCGGGACGGCGCGAGGCGACGCGGATCCGCCAGCCTCGGACCGCCAAGGCGCGCACCACATGCCGCCCAACAAACCCCGAACCGCCGAACACCGTCACAAGCCGGTCTGTCTTTACCAATTCCTCCGCCATGTTGCAGGTGCCCGGGTGCAAGGATTAGCGCCGACGTCGTTTTAGAGCGCTTTCGCACGCAATGGAATCGCGAAAGCGCCGGCGGCGCTTAAATTCGCAATGCGGGGTCGTGGTTTGTAAAGAGGTCCTGGCACGCGGGCCAGTCGTTGCTTTGTATTGACAAAACCGAGGACCGGCCCGTATCAGGGACCAAAGCCCTGGTGGCGGAATTGGTAGACGCGCTGGTTTCAGGTACCAGTGGTGAAAGCCGTGGAGGTTCGAGTCCTCTCCTGGGCACCATGCAATCTCAAATGCTTGAGATTTCAATAAGTCAGGTGAGATCAAAGGGTTCTGGCCGCCGGAGTGGTACACGACGGTGGTACACATGGCCCTCGCAATGGCACGCCCCTGGAAGCATCCCAAGACCGGT
>DASYNQ010000072.1:0-3317 GCA_036008425.1 Methylocella sp.
CCGATATGAAGACATCGGCGGCGCGCGACAGCGCCTCGGTCGCCGCGATCACGTCGAAAACGCCGCCTAGATCGGCGAGCGCGACGAGAAGGGCGGTCTCCTGCTTCGCAAGCCGCAACGCGCGCATGATCGCGGCCTCGCTGGGGGCCTGGCCACAGGCTTCCTCGAGAGCGGCAAGGCACGTCTCAAGGCAGGCCGTGGGGGAAGTCTCGAGACATCGCTTGAGCCGGGAGGCATTCGCCGTCGCGAGCTGCCAGAGAAATGGCGAATGGTCGGCAAGCGCCAGAAGCAGGGCGCGCACGCCGGGCTCATTGGCGAGGTTTTGCAATTCCGCGCCGCTGGGCATTGCCAGAAAGTCGGCGAGATGAGATCCGGCGCGGCGCGCATCGTAAAGGTGCGGCGCGGCGCGCAGGCGCCGCCAAAGCGGAAGGTCCGCGTTGTCTTCTGGAGGAACATCGTTCATGCCGCCTTGTCCGGTTGCGGCAGGGCAAGCGGCGCCCGCGGGTCGCGCCGGACAGGAGCCGCTGGAAGCCGGATCACGACACGAAGGCCTGGCTCATTGTCCTCGATCAGCAAGCTTCCATTGTGGAGACGTGCCACCGCCGCGGCGAGCGAAAGGCCGAGGCCGGAGCCAGGCCGCGAGCGCGCGTTTTCGAGCCGGACGAATCGATCGAGCACGCGCAGGCGATCGTTCTCGGCGATGCCCGGACCGCGATCCGCGACGACGAACTCGACATTGCCGCCACGCCGCCGCGCCGAGAGTTCGACGGTGCCTTTGGGAGCTTGTGCGGGCGCTCGATCCGGGCCGGGCCCCGTCGCCTCCGGGCTCCCGTATTTCAATGCATTGTCGACGAGATTGGCGACGGCCTGACCGGCAAGCTCCCGGCTTCCATGCAGATGGAGCCCCGGCTCGGCGGAAATTGCAAGCACGATGCCGCGTTCCTCCGCGACCGGCTCGTAGAGCTCGCCAACGTCTCGCGCGACGGACGCGGCGTCGAAATCACTCATGCCTTCGCGCCCGGCGCCTGCTTGCGCGCGGGCGATGCTTAACAGCGCGTCGAAGATTTGGATCAGCCGTTCGGATTCGTCGAGCGCTTTTTCGAGCGCGCTGCGATAATCCTCGGGGCTTTTGGCGCTGCGTAAGGCTTGTTCCACGCCGCTGCGGAGACGGGTCAAGGGGGTCTTGAGATCGTGGGCGATGTTGTCGGAAACTTCTTTCAATCCCGCCATCAAGATGGCGATTCGCTCCAGCATGGCGTTGAAATTTTGCCCGAGCCGGTCGAGTTCGTCGCCGGTCCCGGTCAGCCGCAACCGGCCGGAGAGATCGCCGGCGACGATTGCCTGGGCATTGGCGTTGATTGCATCGACACGATTGAGAACGCGCCTTGCAACCCAGAGCCCGCCAAGCGTACCGATCACCACGAGCCAAACGAGCGAAGTGAGCAGTGCTTCGCCGAGAATTTGGCGCAACCCTTCGCCTTCCGCGAGGTCGTGCCCGACGAGCAGGTGGAATCCGCCCGCCAAGATAAAATTGCGGGCGAGCGCCCGGTGCTTTCCGCCCGGATCGCCCGGCGGCTGGTAAGTCGTCTCGACAAGGCCAGGACGGGTCAGAATGTCCGGCGGCAGGCGCGCGATATTGCCGGCGATCGGTTCCCCCGCCGCGGTGGTGACGAGGTAAAGACCGGCGCCGGGCCGGCGGGTCCGCTTTTGGATGATGTTGACAAGGCGGCGCATGCCGCCTTGCGCATATTGCTCGGAAAGTCCGGTAATATCGGTGTCGATGGTCTGCGCGATCTGCTCGTCGATCAGGTGCTCCATGTTCCAACCGACAGCGCCGAGGACAAGCCCCGCCCCGATCGCGGAAATCACCAAATAGGCGAGCGATATCTTGAACACCGTGGTGCGAAAGAGCTTACCTAGAGCCATCGCGTATCATGTATCCGGCACCGCGTATCGTCTGGAGGAGCGGAGGGTCGAAGCCTTTGTCGATCTTGGCGCGCAGCCGCGAAATATGAACGTCAATGACGTTGGTTTGCGGATCGAAATGATAGTCCCATACGTTTTCAAGCAGCATCGTCCGGGTGACCACTTGGCCGGCATATTTCATCAAATATTCGAGCAAGCGGAATTCCCGCGGCTGCAACGGAATTTCCTTTCCGTCGCGGGTAAGCTTGTGGGCAAGACGGTCAAGTTCTAGGCCGTTCACCCGAAAGACAGTTTCCTCGCCGAGCCCCGGCCGGTTTCGCCGGGCGAGCACCTCGACCCGCGCCAGAAGCTCTGAAAATGCGTAAGGCTTGGCGAGATAATCGTCACCGCCAGCGCGCAGCCCCTTGACGCGATCGTCAACCTGTCCAAGCGCCGACAGGATAAGGACGGGCGTCAGGATTTTCTGCGCGCGCAGGTTGCCGATGAGCGAGAGGCCGTCGAGTTTCGGGAGCATGCGATCGACAATCAAAACATCGTAGGTTTCATCGCGGGCACGGGCGTAGCCGTCAAGGCCGTCGCCGACATAATCGGCGACATGACCAGCCTCGCGAAATGCCTTGACCATGTAATTGGCGGCTTCGGAATCGTCTTCGATGATGAGGATGCGCATGAGCGACATATAGCTCATCCCTGTGCAAAGCAGCAGGCCGGAAGTCGCCTTCCGGCCTGTCGCCTCCTGGAGCCGGTGCCGCAACGGGGGGGCGCGGTACCGGCCCATAAAGCCTCGGGGACGTGAGGCTCAGGAAGCCGGTTTGACCGCGATCGCGACGAAATGGGTGCCTTCGCTACCCTTGACCCGCAAAAGGACGGCCTTGCGATTGTCCTTTTTGGCCTCGGCCAGCACCGCGCTGATGTCCGCCGGCTGGTTGACCGCATGGCCGCCCGCCTCAAGAATGACGTCGCCGATCTGCAACCCCTTCTGCGCGGCCACGCCATCGGGATCGATGTCGGATACGACTACGCCGTTGCTTCCCGCTCCTTCGACGCTGGAGGCAGGAGCGAGCGTGAGGCCGAGGCCGCTAAACGCATTATTGTCCTGGCTCATGCCTGGATTTACGCGCGCTTCCTTGTCGTCCGGCAGAGAGCCGAGCTTTACCGACGCGGTTTTCTCCGATCCATCGTGCCAATAGATCAAATCGGTCTTTTTCCCTGGGCCGAGGGCCGCAACCTTGCGCGCGAGGTCGCGTGGACCGTCGATCCGCTCGCCGTCGATGCCGAGGATCACATCGCCCGATTTAAGTCCGGCCGAGCTTGCCGGGGAATTCGGCTGGGCTTCCGCGACGAGAGCGCCTTTGGTGGATTTCAGGCCGAGACTATCGGCGATTTCCGCG
>DASYNQ010000073.1:0-4559 GCA_036008425.1 Methylocella sp.
CATAAGCGTCGGTGCGCCGATTGGTGCTCGAATTAATGAATTGGTCGAACAGATAACCGTTGGCGGCGTGGACCTCGACGCCGTCGAATCCGGCTTCCAGCGCATTTCGCGACCCCCGTGCGTATTGCCGGACGAGGTAGGACGTCTCCTCGATCTGCAAGGCTCGGGGCGTGACGAAAGGGACCAGTTCCCCCTCGCCGTTCTCATTCTCGATGAACGCCTCGCCGCGAGGCCTGATAGCCGAGGGTGCGACCGGGAGCATGCCGTCGGGCTGCAATGACGGATGGGAGATGCGTCCGACGTGCCAGAGCTGCAGAAAGATCAGGTCCCGGCCTTGTGCACGGCGTCGGTGACGAGGCGCCAGCCCTCGATTTGTTCGCGGCTGTGAATGCCGGGCGTCCAGGCGTAGCCCTGTCCCTGCTGCGACACTTGGGTCGCTTCGGTCACGATGAGAGCCGCCGAGGCCCGTTGCGCATAGTAGCACGCATTGAGAGCCGATGGCACGTTGCCGGCCTGGCGGGCGCGCGAGCGGGTCAACGGCGCCATGACCATCCGGTGCGGCAGGTTGTAGCGCCCCAGCCTGACGGGCTCGAACAGCGGTTCCACGGGCATTTTCTGCGCAGCGGTGGCCGGCACGATGAGTGTGGTGGACTCGGACATGGGGTCTTCCTCCAGTCGGAATTAGTGGTTCAAAATCCTCGTCAGACAAGTTTCCTTTTTGTTGTATCCCGGTTATACTCCGCCAACTTGCCTAGATGACCAAGCTTACCAGGAAGAAGCGGCGCTACTCGTTCCCATTTCGCATCGCTCAAAACTAACCGAATCAAGGCTGCCTCCATTTTCGCAGCTTAGAATCAAATTCGCCTCGCTGGAATCTCCTATAAATGTCAGCAGGCCCTAGAGGTTTCGATTGGAAATGAGGTCTCGCAACTTACCGCCGCGCCCGTTTCGCCGCGCGCCGCATGAGCGGGAAAAAAAGCGCATAGGGCAATAGACATATGGCCTTGAAATGGTAGGCAAGCCGGCGCGGAAACATGATCTCAAAGCCGTTTTTTTCGAAACCGTCACAAATAATTCTGGCCGCGCGATCCGCGCCCATGATGAAAGGCATTTCAAAATCAATTTGTGCCGTCATCGCGGTGTGGACAAAACCCGGATTGACGACCTGGATGGTGATACCCGCCTGCTCATAGGAGAGTCTTAATGCTTCCGCCATGTAGATCAGGGCTGCTTTGGTCGAACCATAGCCGGACGACCCTGCGATACCGCCGTAACCCGCCAGGGACGAGGTGAGAGCGATCTGGCCTTTTCCGCGCCGCTTCATCGCGGCGAGCACGGGATCGAGACAATTGACCGTCCCGCCGACATTGATCTCGAAAGTGCGCCAGACAAGGCCGGCCGAGAATCCGTCGCGTTCGGCGATGAAGGAGACGCCCGCGTTAAGGAAGGCCAGCGCGATTGGCCCATGCGCCGCCTCGATACCGGAGACCATGGCTGCCATGGCCGCGCGGTCAGTCGTATCGCCGGGGAAGCTGAAAATACTGTTGGATTCCGCGGCCATGACCTCAAGTTCGGCGGCCCGGCGCGCCGTCGCCGCGACCTCAAAGCCGCGTTGGGCAAGTTCGAGCGCCACCGCGCGCCCAATGCCCGAACTTGCTCCCGTGACCCACGCAATGCCGTCATTTGGATGGGCGCGATACATCAGTTTACCTCAAGCCATTGGCAATACCCAACAATATCTGCTTCTAGCCGGTCGCTTGGGCGGGGATAGTACACTTTTATGCGGGATAAAGTAGAACCTCTTGCAAGGCTCGCGATCTGAGCGATTTTTCCGTACTGGCGACAGCCTTTTATTGAATGAGTGCCGGTTCCGCGGCTTCAAAACTGGTCAGAAATTCTGGAGAATTCCCGTTTAAACGATAGCAGCAAAGCAGCGAGGCGTCGTCCCCTGAACAGGGGGCGCGAGAAAACGAGGGTGATGGTTGGGTCTTGGCGGATGAAAGCTCACAACTGGCAGCCATCTGGGGGGAATCTCGATTAAAATCTAGGCGGGATATGCCGCCGCGATTGGGCTGGCTGGTCAGACTCGGAGCGTTCACCATACTATGATTGACAAGAACTGTCTTTACAAAAGGAGAATAAGATCATGAAGAAGCTGCTAATCACTTCTGCTGCGATCGCCTTCGTTGGGACGGCTGTGGCCTCTAACGCTGCTTTTGCTGGTGGTTTTTTGGGAGATGCAATTAACACCGTTGCCCCCGGCGTTGGCACCGCTCTCGACGAAGAACACGCAAGGATGGGCAGACCACTCGACCATGGTGCTAACGCTGCTGCTGGCGTAGGTGTTGGTATTGTCACTGAAAATCCGGCGGCTGGTGCTGCTACGACGGAGATGTTGGAAATGCGGGACGCTGCGCGCCGGCGCCAGTAACAGGAAACTAGCGGGGCTACTAACGACGCTTAGGTAAAAATTAAGAAGGCCCGCCCGTATAAAACAGGCGGGCCTTTTGACTCTTCCGGGGTCTATCGTCGCTGAATCAGACTTAATGACCGTGATGCCTGCGTTGAGTATGGCCCAATAGCCCCATGCCAGAATAATCGCTTAAAACGGATGATACTGATAGAGCCACGTCTCGCTCAGGATTTTTTCGCCCGCGCGTAAATAAAGGCGCATTTCGATGGGCTCAACGCCGTCGACGGTGAAATCGAATTGCGCCCGCCAGTGGCCCGGCACGTTGTCGGGCACGGCTTCCGTAAAGATATAGGAAAAGGTTCCGCGCGAGGCCCAGAGCACCGGATCCGGCTTCACGCCGAAGGGCAGCGCCTCCAGCGGCGGTCCCTTGAATTCGACCATGAATTTCCGCACTCCCTTTGGCCGCGGCTGGCCCGGCTGGCCGCCGTTCCCCAAGCGTGTCGCGACGCAGCGCGCAAGTTCCGCCGGGAAAGGTTCACCGGCGACCCAATAGAGGCGATAGGATAGCTTGACCTCGGACCCTCCCGCCGCGGCTTTCTCGGGTACCCACATCGCGACAATATTGTCGTGGATTTCATCGTCGGTTGGGATTTCGACGAGCTGCACCGCGCCCTTGCCCCAAGAACCCGTGGGCTCGACCCAAACGCTGGGGCGCCGGTCGTAATAGACGCCATCAAGATAATGATCGAAACAGCGGTCGCGCTGCAACAGCCCAAAACCGCGCGGATTTTCGTCCGCGAAGGAAGAAGTGATGATGCGCGGCGGATTGTTGAGCGGCCGCCACGCCCTCTCCCCCGTCCCCCTCCACAGCGCAAGACCGTCGGAATCGTGAACTTCGGGACGCCAATCAATGCCTGTCTCTTTTTTCGTTTCCGAAAACCAATACATCGAGGTCAGGGGCGCGAGGCCGAAGCGGGCTACGTCCGCGCGTAAAAAAAGCGTCTGGTCGATGTCTATCGTGACGCTCTTGGTGCGGGTCAGGACAAATCGGCAGGCGCCCACGATCGATGGACCTTCGAGCAGGGCATAAATGGTCAGCGAATCTCCAGCTTCGGCCCGGTCGATATAGAATTTCGTGAAATCCGGAAATTCTTCTTTGCGCTCCGCGACCGCCACATCGAGTGCGACGGCCCGCGCGGAAAGCCCATACTGGCGCTGTTCGCCGATCGCGCGAAAATAATCGGCGCCGAGGAAAGCGACCCAATCGTTCTTGCGCCAGTCGAGCGCGCCATCGCGGGCTTCCTGGATGCGCAAACCGGCGAAGCCCGCGCCTTTCGGAAGGTTCTTGGCAATTGAATCCTCCGGCATTTCAAAATAGGTCTGATCGTAGATGATTTCCCGCGCGCTGCCTGCGTCTACGAGATGCATTTCGACTGTTTTTTGAAAATACAGTCCCAGATGAAAAAAGCTCACCGGAAACCGGCCCGGCCCATCGGCGAAAAGCGCATGGTCCATGTCGAACTTGATTTTTCCCCAGGCCTCATAATTGATCTTCGCGACGATATCGGGCGAAGGCCGCCCCGGACCGGCGTAAGGCTCGCCTGCCATGCGCCGCGCCATGGTTTTCAGCGTATCGAAGGAAAATGGCACCGCCGGGCCGAGCTTCCTCGCGCCGGCGGCGAAGCCTGACTTTGCGTCCGTTGCCATGAGCCCGAGTGCGGCGGCGGCCTTTAGCACCGATCTCCGGTCAAAGGCTGTTGTCATTTACCTTTCCTTCGAGTCTGGCGGCCAAATCGCTGGATGGCGTGGCCCGTGTGCAAAGCGGCACAGACGTTACCGCGGCTAGGCGGAGAGAAGGGAGCAGGGGGGTTTCTAGCGGATGGGTTCGTGGCGAATCGCGGTGCGCATGAAATAATAGAGGAGCCCAAAGCCGCAAAGACCGAATCCTGCCTCGATGACGCGGCTGACGAGGGGATCGAGCTGCAGGAGGCCGCCGAGCGCCCATCCCGCCGCCCAGGACGCGCCGACCATTTCGGTGCCGACCAGAATGGCAACCGCGATGAGGGTCGAAACATGGACCCAGTTGATCTTCTTCGTTTCAGCCAATGCGGATCGCTCCACTTAAAAGCTAATTTAGGAAATCTCC
>DASYNQ010000074.1:0-2778 GCA_036008425.1 Methylocella sp.
ACTCCCATCGCCACGCGTCGAATTCCGGCCGCTGTCCGCCGACGGGTGTGTCGATGTCGATTTCGTTTTCGTCGCCGTCGAAACGCAGCGCGAACCATTTTTGCCGCTGGCCGTGAAACCGGCCCTTCGAGGATTTCTTTATAACGCCGTCCGGCAGATCATAGCTGTACCACTCCGGCGACTCCGCCAGAAAGGTCGTGGAAGACACGTTGGTTTCCTCGCGCAGCTCGCGCAAGGCCGCCCGATAGGGCGTTTCGCCGGCGTCGATCCCGCCCTGCGGCATTTGCCATTCGTGCCCTTGGCGCAGGTGCTCGGGTATCTTCTTGTTGCGGCGGCGCCCGACGAAGACGAGCCCGCAGCGATTGAAGAGCATGATTCCGACGCACGGGCGGTAATATATAGAGTCCATTACCGCCTTACCTCACGGTCGACGATCCAATCGTTAAGCCAGGTTGCTGGCGTGGCATGGCCGCGCTTAGCGGGATGAGCGCAATGCCTCGCGCCTCTAGCGCGCGCGCAAAGCGGCCAATGATTGCGATCGACGGCGGAAGCGCGCTGGCAACTCCGATCGCCACGCCCTTGTCGTGAGCGATTGCTTCGAGCCGCGTGAGGGCCGCTTCGATTGCCTCGGGCTCGGCCGTCGAATCGAGGACAACGTCGGCGCGCGCAGCCGAAAGGGCCTGACCGGGCGCGAGCGTCATGGCGAGGCTCTGCGCGGAGGTCCCGTCATCGACGTAAAATAATCCGCGCGCGGCAATCTCGCGCAAGACCGGCGTCAAAGCCTTTGCATCCGCCGTGAGCTTGCCGCCGAGAAAATTCGCGACGCCCGCATAGCCGGTGAACCGGCTCATCAGCCAGATAAGATGGTCGATATTCGCGGCTTTCCCGGGGCCCGCGAGAAGCGTGTGCGGGCCGGGATTGTCGCGCGGGAAATCGAAGGGCTCCATCGGAATTTGCAAGACGACCTCGTGGCCCGCCTCGCGCGCAAGATCGGCTCCGTAGGGCGCGAAGCCGAGCGTGACGGCGCCCGGCAAACTTGCGATCGCCGATTCCGTCGCGCGCGGAGCAAGACCCATGCCGCCGATGAGCAAAGCAATGCGCGGCGAACCCTGTGCCAATCCGCCCGAGGATACGGCGGGGCGGCGGGCATAAACCTCGGACGGCCGCGCGCCGTCGGCCCCAATGCGCGGGATTGGGCCATGCGGCGTTTGTTCGATAAGCCGCGGGTCGGGCGCCGCCGGGAGGCCCGTGTTCAGCGCCTTCGCCACATCGATGATGAGAGCCTCGGGCGCGGCGCCGCCCCCGGCACGAATGATTTTCACACCGGTGCGCCGCTCGATCGCCTCCGAGCCCGAACCTGCTTTCTGGGCAGGCACCGTGGCGGTGGTGTCGCTCGCGACCTCCGCGATACGTTGCGGCGGGTGCGCGTTATTGGGTCCCCCGGCCGGAGTTTCGTCCGTGCCGGACGCCGGAACTCCGGCCGCGGCATAAAGCGCCGCGCCTGGCGGCCTGACTAGCCCCGGCAAAAGGGCGGCAGGAAAAGCAAGCAACCCCAGGCCAGCTATGGCAACCGCCGCATAAAGCGCGTTGCCTCGCGACGGGCGCTTTTGAACCGGGAACTGTCCCAATGGAGCATTCAGATCGTCGTCCGTCATACCTGATCGCAATCCTGATCGCTATCCTGTGTTGGCACGCATGCAAACTGGGGCAGAGCCAAACCGGCGCCCGCCCGATGGAGGGCTGCGGCGGCGCCGCGCCAAACCCGGCAAGAGCCAAGGAACGGCCGTCAACCGCGGCGCGCCACCCGACGGCGTTCCAGACCCAGCTGGCCGAAGCTGCGGCGTTCGACCCTGATCCGGCCGCCGCGATCGACCGTTTCATGGTCCAATATCTTCGTGTTCGCATGGCCGAAACGCAACAGCCGCCCCCACTTTCGCGGATCATGCTTGCGCGGGGCCGTCGCTTCACTTCCAGCACTCATCCCGAATGACCGCCGGTTTCAACTCTGGCCGTTTAACAATGTTCTTTGGCCTCCTTGCGGGCGCTCTCAATTTGGAACCTTCGCGGGTTCGCTCGCGGGCGCCGAGGTGAGTTTGTTCATCGCCTTGTTGACACCGCGCAGAATGTCTTCGGCGGCGATCAATTGCTTGTCGTTTTTGGCATCGGGCGGGACAAAGGCTTGCGAACCTCCCTTTTCGTCCTCGCCATTCTTCAGATGACCGCGCAGCGAAGCTTCGCCCTTTGTGTCGTCCTTGCCCTTGAGGTCGTCGGGCACATCCTGCAACACGGTCACGTCGGGGTCGATCCCCTTTGCCTGGATCGAGCGGCCGGCCGGCGTGTAATAGCGGGCCGTGGTAAGGCGCACGGCGCCATTATTCTGGCCGAGCGGGATGATCGTCTGCACCGACCCCTTGCCGAATGAGCGGGTGCCGAGAATGGTCGCGCGTTTATGATCCTGCAACGCGCCGGCGACGATTTCCGAAGCGGACGCCGAGCCGCCATTAATCAGGACGACCACCGGCTTGCCCTTGGACAAGTCGCCGGGACGCGCGTTGTAGCGCATCGTTTCATCGGCGTTCCGGCCCCGGGTCGAAACGATTTCGCCGCGGTCGAGGAAGCAGTTGACGACGGCGATCGACTGGTCGAGCAAACCGCCGGGATTGTTGCGCAGGTCAAGTATATAGCCTTTGAACTTGGCGGCCGGGATATCGTTTTGGAATTTTTGGATCGCCGCGCGAACACCCTCGAACGTCTGTTCGTTGAATTGGGTGATTCGAA
>DASYNQ010000075.1:0-1700 GCA_036008425.1 Methylocella sp.
CGGCACCTCGACGTTCTGCTTGACGGTGAGCCCGGAAAACAGCGCGCCTTGCTGAAACATCACGCCGATGCGCCGCTCGATCGCGGCGTATTCGCGCGGCGGGAGGGAATCGACATCGGCGCCGAAAATTTCGATAAGCCCACCGCGTTTGCGGATGAGCCCCAAAATCGTCCGGGTGAGGACCGATTTGCCGGTGCCGGACCCGCCGACGAAGCCCAAAACCTCGCCCCGGTAAACATCGAGATCGAGGCCTCGCATGACGAGCTTGTCGCCAAAGCCCACGACGAGATCGCGCACCTTTATGGCGGTCTCCGGCGCCGCGCGGCGACCGTCCCGCCCGACGGAATGCTCCGACAATGTCCCGCCGTCTCTAGCGGCCGGCCCGTTACTCAATATCCGATCCCCGCGAAGAACATGGCAAACAACCCGTCGACCACGACGACCGTGAAGATCGACTTAACCACCGAGGCGGTAACTTGCCGACCGAGCGATTCGGCCGAGCCCGCAACGGCAAAGCCTTCCACGCAAGAAATGAGCCCGATAACGAGCGCCATGAAGGGCGCCTTGATGAGGCCGCTCAGGAAAGTGTGGAGGCCGATCGCCGATTGCAACCCCGTCATAAACCTCGCCGGGGTAATCCCGTCGTAGGCCCAACTCGCCAACAGACCGCCAAATATCCCGGCCATGTCGGCCACGAACGTCAATAGCGGAAGGCTGATCACGAGCGCCAGGACCCGCGGAACGATCAGTATATCGACCGGCCGCAGTCCCATGACGGTCAGCGCGTCGATTTCCTCGTGGAGCTTCATCGAGCCGAGTTCGGCGGTAATCGCCGACCCGGACCGTCCGGCGGTCATGATCGCGGTCAGCAGCACGCCGAGATCGCGCAGGATCAGAACGCCGACGAGATTGACGACGAAAATCGTCGCGCCAAAACGCCGCAACTGGAAAATGCCCTGTTGCGCGAGGATCGCGCCAGCCAGAAAATTAATAAGGGCAATAATCGGAACGCCGCGAAAGGCAATGCTTTCAATATGGGCAATCAGCGAGGTTCCGCGAAAACGCGACGGGCTGAGGAGGCTTTTCCCAACCGCCGCCACGACCTCGCCGAGAAAGCCTACCCCTTTGTAAAGGTCGGCTCCCGCGGAGACCACGCTCTCGCCGATATCGGCGAGAAGGGCGATCAGATAAGACCCGCTTCGCGGCCGGGGCACGGCAAGCGCACGGTACCTGGCTTCGCGGAGCAGGATTTCATGCTCCGGCCGGACCGATTCAAGCCTAGCATCGACGCCCTTGGCATCGAGCGTCTGGCGCGCCCGGTCGATGAGCCAAGCCCCCGCCGTATCTAGCCGCGCCACCCGGCCAAGATCGAGAACCACCCGCAGTGCTCCGTCGCTCTCCACGAGAAGAGCGTCTGCCCGGGCTTCGATCGCAGCCGACGCATCCACGGTCCAACGCCCGCCAAGGTTGAGCCTCACCGCATCGCCCGAGCGCTGGCTGGAAAATTCCGGGCCGTCCGGCAACTCCATCCTTCGCCTCTCTCTCGAACACGACGAGCAGCATAATCGGCTTCTCTAGTGCTTGCATCTTGCAGCCGCTTGCGGCGAAGTCGAGGCGCGCGGTTTGCGAGACCGGGCAATGAGGGTGCGCCGCCTTTGCCTTGTTGCGCGAAAGTCACTGGTTCCCAACAATCGAAGGGT
>DASYNQ010000076.1:0-9832 GCA_036008425.1 Methylocella sp.
CCACTTTGATGATCATGCACCCCCGCCGGTGCGGGACCTCGTCGATCCAGCACGGTCGTCCGGGGCTCGTCAAAGGCGCGCTCATGATCTTGAAATCTTCGGCTCCATCGGCGTTGGTCCGGATAAAAAGCCGGTCGCCGCAATGTTCGACGTCATAGCGCAGACCCGGCGCGCGAGGCTCGACGAGGCGGGGTGTTGCGTTGCCATCGGCAAGATCGAGCAGATGACATTCGGAAGAATCGTGATCGTCGACGCTTATGATGGCGAAGCGCGCCGATTGGCTGCGCCTGATATGAATGAACAAGCCAGGATCGTGCTCCTCGAAGACGCGGATGTCGGCCGAGGGATCGCTGCCGATCCGATGGCGAAAAACTTCGGCCGGGCGGTGATTTTCATCTATCCGCACATAATAAAAGCCAAGTGAATCCGTCATCCAAACAAGGTCGCCGCCCGTATCGGCGATCACCTCCGCTCTGTCCGTTGGGCGGCTCTTCTCGCTCGGTTGGCCGGGGCTCAAGTCGCGGATCCGAATCGAATAAAGTTCCGAACCCGTCTCGTCGGCGCTCCAGGCTAGTTTGGCGTGATCCGGGGACTGGCAGGCAGCGCCCACTTCAAAAAAGCTCTTGCCGCGCCCTTGCGCGTCTCCGTCGAGCAGAACTTCCTCGGGTCCGCCGGAACGCTTGACGCGGCAAAAGACCGGATGCTGTCCGCCCTTGTCGTGGCGGGCATAATAAAGCCACGGACCGTCTTGGCGGGGAACCTCGGAATCGTCTTCCTTGATCCGCCCGCGCATTTCCT
Organism: Methylocella sp.; assembly: GCA_036008425.1. Lineage (GTDB taxonomy): Bacteria > Pseudomonadota > Alphaproteobacteria > Rhizobiales > Beijerinckiaceae > Methylocapsa. The sequence continues at coordinate 799 of DASYNQ010000076.1, forward strand.
TGACGAGCGCGGCGCGCAACTCGGCGAGCGGCGCGAGCATGGCCCGCGCATAGCCGTTCTCAGCCTCGATCAAGGCCCAAATATCGCCGGGCAAGGCGGCGGGGGCGCGCAGAACCTCTTGCCAGTTCGCGGCCTTCAGCCACGCATAATCGTCGCTCAGCGTAACCCCATGCAGGGTCGTTTCCGTGCGGCGCTTTGCGACAGCTGGCGGCGCGGTGGGGCGGGGAGCGGACCATTTAAGCTTGCGCATCCATCATTCTCCCGTAGGGGCGCCGCGCTGCCCACCGCATAGTTCAGGCAAGGCCCGAGGCCCTTGGCGTTGCGTTATTCGCGCGCGGCCCGCATCTTTCAACGATTTTTTCCTTCGGTGCAATAAAGTGTGTGCATTGCTACTTGCGGAAACCAATCGTTGCCCTTAAAAGGGTCAGAAGTTCTTGAAAGTTGATTCGCAAAATCGCTTAAGAGAGCTTTTGTTTGGCCGGTCTTGCCGCCATGGGTATATAATAGGTCATCGCTATTTAACCCATAGACTACCGGCGACACCTTCTCCTCGGGGATATCGAGCGCCATGAGCGAAACCTCAAGTTCTAACAGTTTCATCGAGCTAGCCGCGGACATCGTCTCGGCATACGTCAGCAATAATTCTGTGCCGGCGAGCGATCTACCGTCCTTGATCAGCGACGTGCATTCGGCGTTGCTGCGTGTCACCTCGGGCACGATGGCCGCGGCGGCCGAAACGCCAAAGCCAGCAGTGTCGGCTAAGAAATCAATCACAAAAGAGTTTCTCGTGTGCCTGGAAGATGGGCGAAAATTCAAGTCGTTGAAGAGGCATCTGCGGACTCAATACAATTTGTCACCGGACGAATACCGCGAGAAATGGGGCCTCCCGCCCGATTATCCGATGGTCGCGCCGGATTACGCCAAGGCGCGTTCGAATCTTGCCAAACAAATGGGCCTTGGCCAACAACGCCGGCGTAAACGGTAAGCGGGCAGGACTGGCCCTGCCTGGCTACGGGAGGGAGGCGCGTGTTCCGTTCCGCAATCATGGGAAGCTTGATCATGGCACGTCCGGCTCCGGGCGAACAAGCGACGAACGCGAGTCGTTGGTTGCGGCTGCCGTTCGCGGTTCGAGCGTTCACCGTGGGGTCGCGGATCGCGCCGTCCGCCGGCCGTTCCAGCAAGCCATGCTTGGCGGATCCTTTGGCCAGCTTCACCCATGGTGCCTTTCTAAAATCTCCGTTTCTTTATCAGGGGGGAATGCAAAAATTCGAGAGCGGAACCAAAGGTCATCCCCGCGTGACAATTGGTGTTAGACGGTGGCGCGCGCGTCATTCTTGATTCGCTCGACCATCGAACGCACGCCATTGGAGCGCTGCGGCGTCAAATGCGTCGAAAGGCCGAGGCTCTCGAACAGGCCCTGGGCATCAATGGCAAGGATCCGCGATGCCGTCTGGCCGGAATAAAGAGCCAGCAGAAGAGCCACCAGCCCGCGCACAATATGAGCGTCACTGTCTCCCTTTAAGTGGAGAATTCGGCTCCCCGAATGATCCGTCGCGACGCGGGTCTCCAGCCACACCTGGCTGGCGCATCCGCGCACTTTATTTCTATCGTTGTGAGCGGCATCATCCAACGGTTCGAGACCGCGGCCGAGCTCGATCAAATAGCGATAGCGGTCCTCCCACTCGTCAAGGTAATTGAAATTCTCGATAATCTCGTCGAGCTTTGTGGCGGTCCGCAGGCCCGGCATGGATAGTCACACTCCCAATTGGCGCGATGCGCATAGCCCGCGGAAACGTAAAGCCGGACCTTTGGGTTGATTTCAAGCACTCTTCAAGCACTCATGCCCGGCGCCAGATTTCCGTCTAGGGGTTCGCTTTTCTATACTTAATTCGCGGCGGCCGACGGTTCAACCACCGGCGAATTTGGCGGGGTCTTGTCGTTGCCGCCGGAGCGCTGTCCCGCGACCATGCGGGTTAGCTGGGCCGCCCCCTCAAAGACAAGCGGCGAGCGTGCGCAAACGTGCCTTTCCGCTCTGGCGTGCGCTATGCCGATCGTCTGGCTGAGGATGTCTTGCAACCCGCGCGCCGTCCTGGCCGTCGCCATAAATAGCCGATGCTATCGGATCACTTGGCCAGGAGTTCGACGCAAATACGATCGAAAGCCAGAATATGGAGCGAAGCAGGAGCGGCGAGACTTTGGCGAGACAGACCGGATCAGGGTTAAGCGCCGCTTAATCGAGATAAGCGGGCTCTGGCTGACACAAGCCGACACGAAATGCTGCGGACCCGACATTACGCCTTGCTTCCCAGTTATTTCCGTCATACCTTCCTGACGTAAGGCGACACATCGCGCCACAAAACGTCATTTCTCGGGGTCCGCTGGAGGTCCGCTATGAGGCTCACACAAACTCGCATCGAGGGCCTGAAATGCCCGCCTGACAAACGAGATATGCTCGTCTTCGACGGCGAACAGCGCGGGCTCGGCGTGCGGATCACAGCGGGCGGCGGCAAAACCTACCTCGTGCAATACAATTGGCATGGGCAAAAGCGCCGCATCCCGCTCGGCTCATGCGGCGCCGTGTCCTTAGCCAAAGCCCGCGACGCCGTGCGCGCCATTATGGGCGACGTGGCGAGAGGCATCGACCCCGCTGCCGAACGAAAGAAGGCCAGGGCGCACGAAGCCTTGTCGCTCGCGGCGCTGCTCTCTGACTGGCATGCACTCCACCTGGCAGGCAAGAGGCCGCGCTATGCCTCGGAGGCCGTGCGGGCGCTGCGCAATGCCTTCTCCCGCTATCTCGACCTTCCCGCCGCCAATCTTAGCCGGGCAACGGCCGTCAAGACGCTCGACGCGATGGCGCGAAAGGGAAGCGTGTCAATGGCGGCGCGGACTGCCGCCTACGGTAACGCCGCTTATGGCTGGGCAGTGAAGCGTGGCGCGATCGAAGGCAACCCCTTCCTCAACCTGCCCGTGGCGCCGACCCTGAAGCGGGAGCGCGTGCTCACCGACGACGAGATCGCCGGTATCTGGCGTGCGACGGATGGCGCCGGTCCATTCAACGGCATTGTCCGCTTGCTCCTTCTAACCGGCCAGCGGCGCGAGGAAGTCGCCGGAATGACTTGGGCGGAATTGTCTGACGATCTCTCCACTTGGACCATTCCTGCCAGCCGCGCCAAGAACGGCGCAACCCATATCGTTCCGCTGTCCGCCCCAGTGCAAGAATTGCTGCGCAGCCTTCCCCAATTTGGCGACCTGGTATTTGGCCCCTTCAATAACTGGTCGAAGGCGAAGGCCGCCATGGACGCAAGGTCTGGCGTGACGAATTGGCGACTGCACGACTTGCGCCGCACGGCCGCGACCGGATTGCAGCGGCTTGGCGTGCGCCTCGAAGTGACGGAGCAGGTTCTCAATCACGTATCGGGTAGCCGGGCCGGGATCGTTGGGGTTTATCAGCGTCACGATTTCGCCTCGGAAAAACGCGCGGCGTTGGATGCGTGGGGCGCGCATGTGCAAGCTATCGTCGAGGGACGCGCGGCCACGGATAATGTGGTGACGCTGCGAGCTTGAAGGTTTCGCGCATCGAACAAGGGCGCGAACGATCCGCGCAGGGATAGGCCGACGGGCCGACAAGCGAGGTAGTCCACTCGCTTCCCTGCGTTCCCCGGACGATCGCGAGGACACGCGATGCCGAAGGCCTTGCCGCCGTCTAGACTATGCCCCCTACCGCCTGGGTTGCCTGCGCGCCTAGACGAGGCTCGCAAGAAGATCGCCGACACCGCCAGCCTTCCCGTCGACGATCGCCGAAAGATTGCCGCCGCCATCGGCCTTCCGGACCTTACGCCATCTCTATTGAGCACGATTGAAGCGGGCATTTACCGCTACAAGCTTCAATCCCGCCTCCCTGCCGTGACGGCGGAGCAAAACATCGCCGCGATCGATGCGGCGCTGGCGGCGCTAAAGACCGCCGAGGGCGCGCTTCTTCCATTCATTGACGTTCTAACCAGCGGCGTTGGCGGGCCAACAGCCAGGGCACTCAACCCTCCCGCCCTCGACGTAAAAGCGGCCATTAGTAGATTCCGGGAGATGGCGCTGTCGAGGAAAGACTACCTTCTCGGCTTGCCGTCGCCCGGGATTAGAGACGTGCCGCTTGGCTGGCTTGGCTCGTTGGCCCGGGACTGCTTTGAGTCCGCGATGGCTGCCACTGATGCGGCCCCCGATAAGGAACGGCTGCGGACATTCGCGATCGCGGTCTTCAAAACGGCTGGGGTTCGCTGTGAGCGATTTGACTGGCACCGGTACCGCGTCGACAAATACCTCGGCGGCATTAGTTTTCCAGAGACCTTGCTCGCGGATAAAATTCGTCACGAGGTTAGTATCCAAAAGGAAACAGGCTCTTAGGACCCCGCCAACTTAGGTACGAGAAATGTCCCCGAGTTGGTGGGGTACTCGTGCCGGCTTTGTGGCTTTCTCTTCGCACGAAACGCAATTTCGAAGCGATAGGAAGCACGATGCAAATTCTTTGCTACGACGACGCGGCCAAAAGGATAGGCCTTGTCCGGCGATCACTCGAACGGCTGATTTCCACGGGCGAAGGCCCGGCCGTGATTCACCTTGGCAAGAGGCGCCGGGGAATTGCTGACACCGATCTTGATGCTTGGATAAGAGCCCGCCGCCATGCACCGCCAGGCGAGACGGCAAACAAGCCCGTTGTCGACGAGGGCGCGTGATCCATGGCCCAGACAAACCAAACCCGGCGCGCGGTGGGCGCGGCCGGGCTCGGGGAATCGTCGTTTCTGGATAGGATCGACGTCCGGGATTTAAAACCAAACCGCCCCGCAGCGCAAGCGCAATCCTCGGCGCGCCAGCGGCTTCGCCGCCAACGCCTCGTCGAATATTTGCACCGGCTCGGGCCGGCACCGCTCGGGCATTTCCTGAACGAAGGCGAGAACGGCGCCAGCATCCCCGATCATCTCGAACGATACTCCCGGATCGATCCCGCATTCGTGCGCGCGCTTGGCGGGGATCGCTACGCGCCGGCCTTGCGCGTTGTCGGGGGCTCGCAATGAGCGGCCGGGGCATGTCTCAGAAGAGCATCGACTTGATCGAGCAAAGCCGCATCATCCTTGCCGCGATTCATCCCACAACGGTCAGGGGCGTGGCCTATCAGCTTTTTACGCGGGGCTTGATCGAATCCATGGGCGACAAATGCCGCACCTCGCCCCTAAGGCTCGCGACGCGATGCGCGCCTATGACGCCGCGGGTTCGCCGGGGCCGCTCTACGCTTGGTTAACCCGGCACACGGCAGCGAGGGCCATGCCATGAGCGATCCAGTCATACAGTTCATGGGCGCCATCTCGGCCGGCGGACTTACGCCGCCAAAGATCGTCCTTCCAGACGGCAAGCTTCACCGCTTCGCGAGCAACGGCGACGCCCGCGACAAGGCCGGATGGTACGTTTTCCACCTCGACGGAATTCCAGCCGGTGCATTCGGCGATTTCCGCAGCGGCGTTGACCAAACCTGGCGTGCGGATGTTGACCGCAAGCTCTCGCCGCAAGAGCTGGCCGATTGCAGGGCGCGCGTCGAGCACATGCGGCGCCAGCGAGAGGCCCAGGCCGCCAAGGTGAAAGCCGAGGCGCGCAAGAAAGCGGTCGGGATTTGGGACGCCGCCGAGCCGGCGCCGGACGTTCACCCGTATCTCGGCAAAAAGGGCGTCAAGTCGCACGGCTTGAGGGTTCATGAGGGCAGGCTCGTTGTGCCGATGCTGGATGACCAAGGGACGCTGCATAGCCTGCACTACATCGCGGCGGATGGCGCCAAGTGGTTTCTGCCCGGCGGGCGCGTGGCGGGATGCTTTTACCAAATCGGCGAGCCGCGCGGAGTGATCTGCGTTGGCGAAGGGTTCGCCACGATGGCAACCGTCCATGAGGTTACCGGCCATGCGGCCGTCGCGGCGATCAATAAATCATCGCTTTTGGCGGTAGCGCAATCTTTCCGAAGCCGATTCCCGGCGGCCAAGATAGTCCTCTGCGCCGACGATGATTGGAAAGTGCCCGGCAACCCTGGCCTGACGGACGCACGCGCGGCTGCGGCGGCCGTTCGTGGCGTTGTGGCCGTGCCTGAGTTTGGCGAAGGTCGTGGAGAAAAGGACACGGACTTTAACGACATGGCCCGCGTCGCAGGGAACGGCGCGCTGCTAGATCGCGTCGAGAAGGCTTTGGGCGGGAAGCCGGTCGATGCGCTTGACTCGCAACCGAACGACAAAACAGCCCCCGAGTCCACCAAAAAGCCCAAGGCACCCCGCGCGCCTTCCGAAGATGATCTCGCGCTCGACTTTGCCAGCCGTCACAAGGACGAGCTTCGCTTCGTCTCTTTTTGGGGAAAGTGGCTCAAATGGACCGGGGGAAAGTGGCAAGTCGAAAAAACATTGGCCGCGTTCGACCTCGCACGCAGGATTTGCCACAGGCATTCTTTAGGTGGGTTGAGAGCGCGAACCGTCGCAGCAATTGAACTGATGGCGCGGTCAGACCGCCGCCACGCTGCCACTCCGGATCAATGGGATGCGGACCCGTGGCTATTCAATACGCCCGCCGGGACCGTCGAGCTGATCACCGGCAAGCTGCGCGAGCACAGTTCGCAAGACTACATCATGAAAATTGCCGGTTGCAGCCCTGGCGCCGAAGGTTGCCCGATGTTCCTTGAATTTCTGAATACCATTTTCGCCAAAGACCGAGACCTGATCAACTATCTGCAAAAATTCTTCGGCTACATCTTGACCGGCGTTACCACAGAGCACGCCATGCTGTTCTTTCATGGCGCGGGCGCCAACGGCAAGAGCGTGCTTGTCTCGACGATCGCCGGAATTCTTGGCGAATATCACCGCGTCGCGCCGATCGATACCTTCACGGCAACGGGCTTCTCAAGACACTCTACCGATTTAGCCGGGCTCATGGGCGCTCGACTCGTGACCGCTCATGAAACCGAAGAAGGCGCCAAATGGGCGGAAGCCAAACTCAAGGCTCTAACCGGCGGGGACAAGATTACCGCCCAATTCATGCGGCAGGACTATTTCGACTATGTGCCGGCCTTCAAGCTTGCCATCACGGGGAACCATAAACCAGGGCTGCAAAACGTCGATGAGGCGATGCGCCGCCGGCTCAACTTGATCCCGTTCAACGTGACGATCCCAAAGGCGGACCGCGACCCCTCTCTCGCGGAAAAGTTGAAAGCCGAGTGGCCGGGAATCCTTACTTGGATGATCGACGGTTGCCTTCTCTGGCAAGAGGAGGGGCAGCTCAATCCACCGCAAGCCGTCATTTCGGCGACCGACGAATATCTCGAAAGCGAAGACGCAATAGCCACGTGGATCAGCGATCGTTGCGAGTTAAAGGCGAGCTACGAGGACACGTCGGCCGAGCTTTTCAAGTCATGGAAAGCATGGGCGGAACTTATGGGCGAGAAGGTCGGCAGCGCCAAGGCATTCGGCAATAAGCTTCAGGCCCGGGCGGGCATCAAGCGGAAGGCAATCGGCCACTCCAATGCGCGCGGCTACAGCGGAATCCACGTCGTTAAAGTCGAACAGGCGCAGCCTGAACAGTCGAGTTTTTATCGCGATGATTGAGGGTGCGAGCGGATGCGAGCGGATCGCCCCTTTATCACCGTCTCCCCAGGACATATTTTCAAGGTGCGCACGCGCGCACACATACAGGACGTCGGGAAGACTTGAATGCGTTCGCATGCGTTCGCACAGACGAAAGCGTAACTATTGAGTGATAGGAAAGGGCGGATCGAAAATGGGTGAAACATCGAAGCACGCATCATCGAAGCACAAGCGCAAAGAGCATCGTCTCACCGAGAAGGCTCTGGCGCGCGGCGGCTCCGATCGGCTCGCCGAGGCGGCCAAAAAGCGCGAGGCGTCAGAAACCGCGGCGCGAAAGGCTGCAGATCATGACCGTCGACCCGGCCGGCCGCGTGCGTAAGGAAACCCGCCAATGACCGAACCTGACGAAGACCCCGCGATCGCACAAGCCTGCTCGAAGACGCCGCGCCGCTCGCTACCCGTTACGATAAATGCGCCGACAACTTCCTTAGCGCCGTCAGCTTGATCGGCGCCATCTACTTCTGGTTAAATTGGGTCTGGACCCAAATGGTTGCTGAGCGAAGCCGAAGGACGGCTAGCATTTTATCCCGGCAGTTTCGCTGGCGTCTCGTTGGGCCGGCTCGGGGCATTTCACGGAGCGCGCATGGTGGATGCGCGTGCCGTCATCGTTCCAACGGATGAGGGCGTCCGTCGCTGTTCGGCGCGCCGCCAAGTCTTTGGGGATCGCCCGCCATCGGCAGCCGATGCTCGAGACATCGATCCGGGGGTTGACCACCACCTCCCGTATGATCCCCGTCCGCTTGTCGCCGCCATGCTGCCTGGCCGGTGGGATCGGCGGTGCGCCGCGCGCGCCCTCATCATCGGTCAGGTCACGGGGGGTGCGCGGCTTGCCGTAGTCGGTGCGGCTGCGGTTCTTCGTCGTCCCCACGGGCAACCTCCTCCGCATCGCACTGCCCCCTTGAATCACCAAAGCTTCAAATGATTCAAGAGGCCCGGACAGACACTCAGACAAAATCAGCCCGCGACGCCTTTCGTCAACGGGCTGATAAGGAGGCTATGGTGACCCGGGTTGGATAGCCCCGGTCGTCATATTGTAGTTGTTGGAGAATTTCCATCCAACAAACGATCCATAATAGAGCCACCCATAAGCAGCGGTTGGGTCTATAAAGTTATCATGCGCTATACCTGCATTCTGAGAGCCGCCACCATGGACCATACGGGAAATGGAGAGGCTGGAAACGGGCACAGGCAGACCGACGCCAGGCGCTGCTGCGATCATGACGTTGTACGCCAGCGTTACATTCTGGACTAGACCATTGCCGTTGGCATAAAACTGGTATCCTTCGCCAGCCGATGCTTGCTTGATTTGATAGCTGGTATTGTACTCAACATCGACGGATGAAGAAGAGTTTGAATTTGTGTCAAACTGGAGAAAGTTG
>DASYNQ010000077.1:0-2671 GCA_036008425.1 Methylocella sp.
TTCTAGCCGCAGAATGAGCCATTTTGCCGGCAGCGCGCGGGCAGGACCTTCGATAGATTTGCGCATCGCCCAACCGGCGAGAAACACAAAAAGCTCGGCCGAGTCCGACAGCGACACGTTGCGAAAGGTGAAACGCTCGAAATAGATCCCCGGAATGTGGTTGATGAAAATCGTAACGAGGGCAAAGCCGCGCCAGAAATCGATCTCGTTGGGGGCGCGCATGGTCTATGCAAAAACCTTCTCGCGTCCAAGCTAGCCCGCGCGGCGAGTTACAAGGCTGAGAGCTTGCCCCGCCGCTCCCGCCGCGGCTTGTCCAACGGATGACGGCCTTGTCGAGGGTGAGATTGCCGCGTTCGACGGATTTTGGCAAGGTCGGTCCCTCGCGGCGAAGCACCCACAAGCCGGTGCGATCGGCGCGTCGCGCGCCGGACATCGGCGATTTTGTTGGCATCAATACGCGGAAAAGGACGGCGCACGGCCGCGACGCGAGAGGAATTCGACTTTCATTCACTTCTCACTCTAGGATTCGATGAATTGTACATCGTTTCCGAAATGCGAATCATGTCGAGTGGTCTCATCGAGTGGTTTGAATCGGTGCGTCAATCGCCCCGGATTTTCGCGGCGGTTGCCGCCCGAAAATCCAGGGCGATCGTCAAGAGTGAGCTGGATTTCAAACTGAGGCCGTCTCCGGAAGCAGGCGGCGCCTTGCAAGAAATTCACCCGTGTGAAAGCGTGCGACAAAGCTTCTGGCACGTGCGATCATGACGAGCGGCCTATGGCGCAACATGCGGCCGGTGGGAGACTTGCGGAATGGCGAATATTTGGGTGCGCAAGCCGATGGCGGTGCTTCAGGCCGAGGCAAAAGAAAGCGAATTCGGATCGGTGCCCGGCGAAGCGCGATTGCGCCGGACGCTCTCGCTTTGGAGCCTTGTCGCGCTTGGCATCGGCGCCGTCATCGGCGCTGGCATCTTCGTCCTGACCGGCCATGCCGCCGCCGTCCATGCCGGGCCGGCAATCAGTCTCTCTTTCGTGCTCGCCGGGATCGTCTGCGCCTTCGCGGGCCTTTGCTACGCCGAAATGGCCTCGACCGTGCCGGTTGCGGGCAGCGCCTACACCTACGCCTATGCGACGATGGGCGAATTCATGGCCTGGGTCATCGGCTGGGACCTAATCCTCGAATACGCCTTCGGCGCGACGACCGTCGCGATCGGCTGGTCCGGCTATGTCACAAGCCTCCTGCGCGATCTTGGTGTGGTGATTCCGGCTAAATTCGCGTCAGCGCCGCTCACCTATGATCCGGCGGCCGGAACCTTGGCGACAACCGGTGCGCTGGTTAATCTTCCGGCGGTGGTCGTGATCCTTGTGGTTACCGCTCTTCTCGTAGTCGGGATTAAGGAATCGGCGCACGTCAATAATATCATTGTCGCCCTCAAGCTGGCAATCGTTGTCCTTTTCATCCTTGCAGGAGTCTGGTTCGTCAAAACCTCGAACTGGGTGACCACGAGCAATCCCACGGGAGCTTTCATTCCCCCCAATGCCGGTCCCGGCCGATATGGCTGGAGCGGGATTGTTAGCGGCGCCGCAGTTGTTTTTTTTGCTTATATCGGCTTCGACGCCGTGTCGACCGCGGCGCAGGAAGCGCGGAACCCGCAGCGGGACATGCCGATTGGTATTCTCGGATCGCTCGCGATTTGCACCTTGCTTTATGTCCTGGTGAGCCTCGTCATTACCGGCATCGTGCCGTTCGACAGGCTGGACGTGCCCGATCCGATCGCGGTCGGCGCCGACGCCATAGGATTTGGCTGGCTCGCCGCCATCATCAAGTTCGGCGCGATCCTGGGATTGAGTTCGGTCATTCTGGTGCTCCTCCTAGGCCAGCCGCGGATTTTTTACTCGATGGCGCGCGACGGTCTGCTGCCTCCCTTCGCGGCGATCGTGCATCCAAGGTTCCGCACCCCCTATATCACGACGCTGATCACCGGCGTGAGTGTCGCGATCCTCGCGGGTCTTCTGCCGATCGGTCTTGTCGGAAAACTGGTGAGCCTCGGCACCCTGTTCGCGTTTGCCGTGGTGTGCCTTGGCGTTCTCGTTTTACGGATCACCCATCCGGAAATACACCGCCCGTTCAAGACGCCGGGCGTGTTTGTCGTGGCGCCGCTCGGCGTGGCTTCGGCGGTCTTTTTAATGTTCGGCCTGCCGAGCGAAACCTGGCTAAGCGTTGCCGTTTGGCTCGTGATCGGCCTCGCCATTTATTTCTTGTACGGCCGCAACCACAGCCACTTGGCACGGCGCCAAGAAGGCAGCGACGCCGGGCTCTGACCGTGGGCCCGGCGCGCAGGTTCCGGCCATTGGACTATAGCAGTGGCGGCTCGGTTTCGATGTCGATTGCATCACAATCGTCGGATCGATGACCTGCTGCAAAAGCCGTCCTCGGCAAACAGTAATATATCGGCAAACAATAATATATTAATAGGTCCCTTGTACCGCAGTGTCAAAGCTCTAGCAGTTTGCTGAAAAACTCTGGCTTTGTCTGATCTTTGATGATTCACTTTGGTCACGAATCATTGAGGGCTCCATGCGGGGACACTTTCGGGATCAAGGTGGGTTGTTTTCCTACATCTCGCCGGAGACGCGGGTACCCGCCTTGCATCCTCTGCGGGAAATCAGGGAG
>DASYNQ010000078.1:0-2676 GCA_036008425.1 Methylocella sp.
ATGAGCGATATTGCTCACTTTTATTTGCTTAACGTATTCACCCGCCGGCGCGCAAAAAACAAAAAAAGCCCGGCATGCGCGGGCCAGTCGGGATTCGAAAGCTGTTCAACTCTGCTAACTTCTATTTGCTTAACGCATTCACCCGCCGGCTGAGCCGCGAGACTTTCCGCGCGGCCGTCTTGGCATGCACGATTCCCTTCTGTGCCGCGCGCATGAGCAATGGCTGGGCGGCACGCAGAGCGGCCGTCGCCGCCCCGGGTTCGCCCGCGGCGATCGCCTCCTCCACCTTGCGGACATGCGTGCGCATTTGGCTGCGGCGCGACCGCTTGACGTCGGCGCGGCGCTCAATTTTACGGACAGCCTTCTTGGCCGACTTTGTGTTCGCCACCAAAAAATATCCTGGACACGGGCCAACGCGAGAGCGGCCTTCCACGATGATGGAAAGCCGGCCAGGCATGGCCACTGGAGCATGATTTCGAAACGAAAAGCGGCTTCACGATCACGCAAAGTCTAAGGGTTTAGGCGATCCGGAGCGTCGCGCCAATAATCACGAACGTTTCCGCCCGTCAACGCGCAATATCGGTGCCGGCGGGCGCGGCCAGAAGTTAATCTTGTAATCTCGATGCGTGGCGTCGCGGCGCAATCACCGCCACGCATCACGCCGTGGCCATGCGATCGAGGATCGCGTTGACGCTGTCGATTGATGTGTTGATCCAGTCCGCGCGTTTTTCCGCCTCGTTTTCGATTTCATGGAGCGCCTCGGCCAGCAAATAGAGGACGAGGAGGCGTATTCGCGTGCCTTCGTCTTCGATCCAGATCGGGCTGTCGCGCGCCGCCTCCATGTAAGCTCGGATGAATATTTGAGAAAATTCGACAAGTTCCTCGCGAAGTCTCGCCGCCGCGAGTGTCGCGCCGGGGACAAGCCGGGCGAGATCCCGTTTGGCGGCGGCAACCGCGTGAGCAAAGGAGCGCAGCATCACCGCGACATCGCGCAGCGGCGATGTTTTCGCGCGCCTTTCAGGGGATATCGAAGGCCCTTCACCGAAATCGACGATCATGACATCGTCCTTCACGACCAGGAGGCGGCCAAGACGATAGTCGCCGTGAATGCGGATCTTGATCGCGCCATGCGGCTTCTGGACAAGCTTGCCGATCAGGCTGAAACACTCTTGCCGGCGGGCCAAGAGACGTTCGGCCCCGGTGCGCTTGCCGCCGCTCGTGTTCGCGGCAATCATCCGCAGGCGTGTGAAGGCGCGCTTGGCTAGAATTCTTGCCGCATCCGCCGTCTCGCGGACATCGTTGAACGTCAGCGCCTCGGCTTTGAATGCCGGATCGGCGGTTGGCGCCGCCAGCGCCTTGTGCATCTCGGCCGTGCGCGAGCCGAGCCGCCGCATGTGCGGCACATAGGTCGCGAATTCCTCATGTCCGGCGCGGTCGTCTTGCCCGGGTGTCAGGGCGGCCGCCTCGAGGATGCGCTTCAACGCTTCGAGCGTCCATGTCCTGGCATCGCCCTGGTTGCGCATGAAACCTTGCAGGATCGCGAGCACGGTGCGGTTTTCCGCGCGATCGACGTGTTCGATCACGCCGAGCAAGGGAGGGGAGTGGGCGAAATGCGCAACTTCGGTCAAAAAGCGCAAGGTCTCGGCCCCGGGGTCTTCGCCGGTTTGCAGCCGGTGATGGATTTTCAGCATCATCTGGTTGGCGACGACGAGCGAGGAGTTGCGCTGTCCGGCGCCAATACGATGGACATCGACCGTCTCGATCATGGGTTCGGCACCGAGACGAGACGCCGGCGAGAAAGAGATTGTGCCGCCTTGGCCGGTGTCCAATCTTGCGCCGCGCCGGAGCGCCGCCAGCATCGCGGCGGCGAAGTCCTCGCACGCTTCCGCTTCATAGAGCAGACCGGTCAAGGCGCCGCGGCGCAGCCGCGCGGCGGCATCGGCGAGGGACGGCCCGGTCTCCCGTTCCGGTTCCGCCGCAAGGGGCATAAAGTAAGTCTCGACCCGGCCGCTGGGCAGTTTGACATCGAGAATCGGGAGAACAAAGCGGCTCTGCCCGCCATCGCGGAGCACCGCAAAATCCCTCACCGAGACACCGGCGATTGGCGTCTCGTCTGGACCAAACCAGCGCCGCGAGGTCAGGAAACGGGGGGCGACCGTGCGCTCGAATGCGATGAGCTCACGCCCGGCGAGAATCGTTTCGAGCTTGCCGGTGGCAACCAGCGTGAACAGTCCCGGCGCGGGTTCCTGATCGTGGCGTTCCTTGCTTGCGCCCGCCGCCTCGAGCCTGAACCAGAAAAAACCGTAGGCCGGCAAGGTCAAAAGATAAGACCGCGACTCGATCGCCGGAAAGTGACTGCCGGCGGTAAGCTCGATCGGCACGGCATCCTGGAATTCGGCGAGATCGAGTTCGACCGCTTGCGCCGATCGCGACACATTGGCGACGCAGAGAATACGCTCATCTTGACTTTCGCGCAGATAGGCCAAGACCTTGCGGTTCGATGGATGAAAAAACCGCAGCGAGCCCCGCCCGAAGGACACATGCGAACGGCGCACCGCGATCATTCTGCGCATCCAGGTCAAGAGGCTCGACGGGCTCGCGAGCTGTGCTTCGACGTTAACGGCGCTGAAGCCGTAAACTGGATCCTGGATCGCGGGAAGGAAGAGCTTGGCCGGG
>DASYNQ010000079.1:0-2054 GCA_036008425.1 Methylocella sp.
GTCCGGCTCCGGATTGGGAGGTGGCCCCACGTCCTTCACCTCCGCTTCGCGGCTACCCGGCTTCAAGACCCTGACGTCCGGTGGCGCAGCTTCACCAAAAGGCGATGCATCTTTCGCTGCGCCCGCAAGGCGACCGAGCCGACGCACCGTGTCATCGCGAACGGCAGCCCCGTCCTGCGGAGCACTCGTCGCTTCATTCAACTTGTTTTCTCGATTAGCCATGGCTTGCCCGTTTTTGTCCTGCAATCGCCGCATCGCATGCTTGGGTCAGGTTCTCTTTCAGCGCTTGCAACGTCTTCAACAGATGCTGTCTGTCGTCTTCGGACACGCCAGCCAATGCCTCCCCTTGGGTGACATCGCCGAGCTCATGAATCTGTTCCAGCTTCGGGCGCGCTGCCTCCACGAGATGGAGAAGCCTTGTCCGGCGGTCGGTCGGATGCCGGTGCCGTTCGATTAGTCCCAGCCTCTCGAGCTTGTCGACGATGCGGCCAAGCGTAATCGGTTCGATTTCGAGAAGCTCCGCGAGTCCCTTTTGATTAATGCCCTCGTTCCGCGCGAGATAGGCGAGAATTTGCCATTGCGACCGGGTGAGGCCGAATCCGCGGGAATTTTGTTCCAACCTCTTCTTCAGCAGGCGAGCTACGTCGTGCAACAAGAAGGCAAGCGTGGGTGGATCTATTTCCATCACCGGAAACTTTCATGAGTACGCTTACAACCAGCCGACTCTGGCCACTAAAACCAAACTGTATCGTTTATTTAAACCAGCTTTGACGCTCTGACAAGCAATATGTGGATGAAGCTAAATATGAGACTGATGTCGTGGATCAATTGAGGAATTCGAGCTGCTCGGGTTCTGGGGTGCTCCGGTAGCAAGCCTTTCCGGTAGCAAGCCTTTCCGGCAGCAAGCCTTGGAGAGCCATGAAATCGCTTGCGCATCCGATCTGTGCCTCAGCCAGCGGGCGCCGCGCAGATTGCGGATTTTGTCGTCAAGACCGCGAGGGGCCGCTTTGCCGGAAGGTGGCGCAGGTGAGTTTCCCGTTGCCCGCACTTCAGCAGTCAGTCAGATTTCAAGTCGATCCTGAGCGCGGCGAGCTAGGCGTTGCGCGTAATCCCGCACTAAAAAATAGCTTTACAAACATCGTTTGTGCCGCGCCTCTAATATAGCTGGGCTCATTTGGCGCGAATCCCACTCAGGAAGAACTCGACAGCAGCCTTTCGATGTCGCTCTTCGGTCTTTGGATCGGTTGCGGTGCCGTAAAGTGTAAGGCGTTTGGGGTGCCCGAGCACAAGATTGAGGAACATGTCGGCCGCAAGTTCCGGGTCGTCTACTTTGATGTGACCGCGGGCGGCCGACTGACGCAAAATACTTGAAACTCCCCGGACTGCACGCAGCCACCCTTCTTCATTTGCCAGTTTTGCCAACTCGGGAAATTGGACAGCCTGAGCAGAAAGGATCCGCTGCACCGCGCCTGCCTCCGGCGCCAATGTATACGCAACCATATGTCGGCTGAGCTCATGCAAAGTCGTCTTGATGCTTTTGGGGCTGGTCTCGATTGCCTGGGCCTCGGCCGCCGCCGATAGTGGGGCAAGCCACTTTCGTATCCTGCCTCGCAGAACGGCGGCGAAAAGATCCCGCTTGTCGCGGTAGCGCGCATAGACTGTTGGCTTGCTTATGCCGGCCGCCTCCGCGACCGCATCAATGGATGTGCCGTCAAAGCCTCGCTCCATGAACAGCCTCGTTGCGACGTCGAGCAATCGCACGTCGCGCGCCTCGGCCTCTTCCCGGGTGGGACGGCCGCCCCGCCGGATCGTCCGATCGAGAGCTTTAATTCCCGTCCTGGCCAAACAAAATTCTCCTTGTCAACTCGTCGAAGCTGGATTATATAAACGATACAGTTTGGTTTTTTTAATAGACTACTGGCCTTCATGGTCTTCGTAAAGGTGCCTGCAAGCAAGGGTGATTGAAAGGTTTCCTCGCCTTTTTCGCCGCATGAATAAGCTCATCAGCGCATTTGGCGGGGGATGCGAATCGCAACCTCAGGGTTCGCGATGGC
>DASYNQ010000080.1:0-2401 GCA_036008425.1 Methylocella sp.
AACCCCGGCCGGCATCTTGTTTCTCTCCTTTTCCGACAGCGATCTCGGCCTCGTGGCGGCGGCCGCGGGGCGGCGCCCCGGCGGCGCCATGAGCCTGCGGCTCGCCAATCTCGGCATGCTCAAACATCCCTATTCGGTCGATCTCTATGTCGAAAAGGCCGCGAGCCAAGCGCGCTTCGTGCTGGTCCGTCTCCTCGGCGGTCTCGACTTTTGGCGGTATGGCGCCGAGGAATTTTTCCGCGCGGCGCGGACCCAGAATTTCGCACTTGCCATCGTGCCGGGCGACGCGACGGAAGATCCGCGGCTCGATGCCGCCTCGACAGTGCCCGGCGCTGATCTCCGCCATATCCATGCCGCATTCCAGCATGGCGGGACAGAACACATCGCGGCGCTTCTCGATTTCATCGAGAGCCGCGCGGGCACCCCGCGCGCATGGCTGGAGCCCGCGGTTTTGGCCGCAATCGCGGCGGCGGCCCGTTTCGAGGCGGCCTGCCGCAGGCTCGATGGCGCCAAGGGCCACGCGCTTATCGTCTTCTACCGTTCCTTCATGGTCGCTGGGGACACGGCGCCGGTTGGCGCGCTCGCGGATGCGCTAGCCGCGCGCGGGCTCGACGTGACCGCGATCTTCGTGACGAGTCTGAAGGACGCGGACGCCGTCACCTGGGTGCGCCCCGAGCTTGCCCGCGAAAAACCCGATGTGATCATCAATACAACAGGCTTTTCGGCCAGCCTCGATACGGAAGCAGGCGTTCTCGATGGCGCCGGCGCGCCGGTGTTGCAGGCGATTTTCACCAGCGCCACGGAGGCGCAGTGGCAAAAAAATCCGCGCGGTCTTGGCGCAGCCGATCTCGCCATGAATGTGGTTCTTCCGGAAATGGACGGGCGTTTGATTACCCGCGCGATTGCCTGCAAGGCGGAAGCGGGACATCGCGCGGATCTCGAATTCACTCCCCGCGTCTATGTACCTTTGCCGTCGCGCGTAAATTTTGTGGCGGACGTTGCCGCCGCTTGGGTGCGATTGCGCAAGACTCCCCGGGCCGCGCGGAAAATCGCCTGCGTCCTTTCGGATTATCCAAGCAGGCAAGGCCGCGGCGGCTATGCCGTTGGCCTCGACACCGCGAAAAGCGTCGCCTCGATCGCCGGTTCGATGCGCGAGGCCGGATACGGCATCGGGCCACTCCCGCGCACGGACGAATTGATGCGCCACCTTGAAGAGGGGACTTCAACGGAACGCCTTACACTTGCCGATTATGTCTTGGCCCTTGATGCCATGTCCCCGGCATTCGTGGAATCGATGCGGGCGCAATGGGGCAACCCGGAAGAGGAGACGGATGATGACGCATTCACGTTTGCGGTGGTGCGCGCGAAAAATTTGATCGTCGCCTTGCAGCCCGATCGCGGCATCGCCGCAAAACACAAGGCGGACTATCATAATACGGGGTTGCCGCCGTGCCATATCTATGTTGCCTTCTATGTCTGGCTCCGCCAGCATGAAAAGATCGATGCGATGATTCATTGCGGCACCCATGGCACGCTCGAATGGCTGCCCGGCAAGGCGGCGGCGCTCGGCGAGGATTGCGCGCCGGAGGCGGTGCTCGGACCGCTGCCCGTCATTTATCCTTTTATCGTCAACAATCCCGGCGAGGCGGCGCAGGCCAAACGGCGCATTTGCGCGCTCACTATCGGCCACATGACGCCGCCTCTCACCCAAGCCGGAAGCCATGGCGTGACGCTCGAAATCGAAGCCTTGTTCGATGAATATGCGATCGCCGAGTCGCTCGACCCCAAGCGCGCGAGGCTATTGGCGCACGCTATCCTCGCGCGGGCGAAAGAGACAGGATTGTTGCAAGACAGCGGGCTGAAGGACGGCGCCGGTCCAGCAGGTGCCTTGCGCCACCTCGATGCCTGGCTTTGCGATCTGAAGGACATGCGGATCGCCGATGGCTTGCATGTTTTCGGGCAATCGCCGGAGGCGAGCTTGCGGGACGCGACCGTCGCCGCGCTCACCCAAACCCTTCAGCCAGCGCGCGACGAATCATGCACCGGAAACGATGCATCTGCGCGACTAACCGCCCTGATCGATCGCTGCGGGGAAGCGGAACGCGCTTCGCTCTTAGCCGCGCTCGATGGCCGCTTTGTCGCGCCGGGCCCTGGCGGCGCGCCGTCGCGAGGACGCATCGACGTGCTTCCGACGGGGCGTAATCTTTACGGGATCGATCCGCGCGCGGTGCCGACGCGCACCGCCTGGGAGATCGGTCAACGCGCGGCCCAGGAGGTATTGAACCGCCATGTCCAGGATCACGGCGACTGGCCGAAGAGCATTGTCATGGACCTTTGGGCGAGCGCCACCATGCGCACCGGCGGCGACGATCTCGCGCAGGCTTTCGCGCTCATTGGCGTC
>DASYNQ010000081.1:0-11907 GCA_036008425.1 Methylocella sp.
CGACCGTGAAGCAGCCCCGCCCTTTCAATTCCTTGAGTATTTCAGTCATACGGAATCTCTGCACCGTCATTCCCGTAATGCCGACAATGTCGGCCTTGGCACAAAGAGCAAAATCGATATCTTCGACATTCTCATCGATCACAGTGATTTTGTGCTCCGCGGGCGTCAGAGCCGCAAGCAAGGGCAGGGCTGAAACCGGCATATTCGCGCGTTTGCCAAACTTGGCAAATAGGTGGAGGGCGTGCTCCATACCCCAATAGCTCGTCTCGAAACGCGGATTGATCAGTACGATATCGACCATGTTCATATATCCGCAAATGTTTTCCTGTCGGCTGAATAAATCCAAAACCTAGCATATACGATTGGATCTAGGTTTGCGCGTCAATTCGAAAAGCAATCTAGTTATTTTAACGACGAGCCGCGCAATGCGTGAGCGGACCAGGAAAGGTGGGCAAAGGCGAGTTTAGAACACATTTGGATAGATATATTCCTCGATGATGCGTTGGAGCAAAAAAATCAACAAAAGCAAAATGAGAGGCGAGATATCTATGCCGCCGAGATTTGGCACCGTTCCCCGGATCCGGCGCAGCAGCGGTTCCGTCAACGCGGTCACGAGGTTCCAAATCGAGCGCACGACGTCATTATAACGGTTGACGACGTGAAAGGCGACGAGCCAGGAGAGAATCACCGCGGCAATAATCACATAGGTATAAAGCTGTAGAACCACTAAAAGGACGTCGAGAATAGCGCGCATTGGAACTCCGGACCGCTTGCCTGGACTAAGCTCGTTTACGCGGCCCGGGCCTCGCTGGCAAGTGGGGCCTGACAAGTGCCGCGATCGATTCGATGTCTAAGTCCGGCCGGCGGCAACAACCTTGCATGCACTTTGCCTCTCGCGTAAACAGCGGTTTCGGGGGCTGTAGCTCAGATGGGAGAGCGCTGCAATCGCACTGCAGAGGTCAGGGGTTCGATTCCCCTCAGCTCCACCATCCAAAACCGGAACGCTTTGCAGTCCTGCATGCATCGTACGTTGTCGCATGTTCGAACTTAGATGAAAAGCATGTCGAATTACGCCAACCCAGCCAATTTCCTGCGGCTTGCCAAAGTGCTCGTGCCTATATCTGCCACCCTAACGGCGCTCTCGCTCGGCGTTGGCCTTTATCTCGCCTGGTTCGTCGCGCCGCCCGATTATCAGCAAGGCGAGACGGTCCGGATCATGTATCTGCATGTGCCCGCGGCCTGGCTTGCCATGGTGATCTACGTCGTCATGACCTCGGCGGCACTCGGCACGCTCGTCTGGCGCCATCCGCTCGCCGACGCGGCGCAAAAGCCGGCGGCGGCACTTGGCGCCAGTTTCACCTTGCTCTGCCTTGGCACCGGCTCGCTCTGGGGCAAGCCCATGTGGGGCGCCTGGTGGGTCTGGGATGCGCGCCTCACCTCGGTTCTCGTGCTGTTCTTGATCTGTCTCGGCCTAGTCGCCTTGTGGCGCACGATCGAGGATCCGGGCAAGGCCGCCCGCGCTGCCGCGATATTCACCCTAGTCGGCGCGGTCAACATTCCGATTATCAAATTTTCCGTCGATTGGTGGAACACCTTGCATCAGCCGGCCTCGGTCTTCCGCCTCGGCGGTCCCGCGATCGCGCCGTCCATGCTGTGGCCGCTCGTGGTGATGACGTTCGCCTTCACCTTTCTGTTCGTCACGCTTTATCTCATGGCGATCCGCAACGAGATCCTCCGCAGGCGTCTGCGCCGCCTGTCGATTTTGGCGGCGGGCGCGCAGGAGCGGGGCCGCACGGTCGCGTCATCCGCCTGGGAGGCCGCCTATGAGCCATGATCCGCACTTTGGCTTCGTCGTCGCGGCCTATGCCCTTGCCTTCGTGATCGTGGCGGGAATGATCGTGACGATCTTGGCCGATTACATCCGGTTGAAACAGGCGCTTTGGTCATTGTCGCGCGGGACCCCCCGAGACCCGGATATTGGTCGTGGGGACTTGAATCCGCAAACCCAGGACCCGGAAGGCTTGGAATAAGATGACGGCATCCGCGCCGCGGCCAGAAGCGGGATCACATTCCGCGCGACGGCCGCTTCTCGTTTTTGTACCCTTGGTACTTTTCGCCGCGCTAGCGGCACTGTTCGTGATCCGGCTCTATTCCGGCGATGCTTCGCTTCTGCCGTCCGCACTCGTCGGCAGGCAAGTCCCGGCCTTCGCCTTGCCGCCCGTCGAAGGGCTGCCGGACAAGCCGGGATTTTCGGATGCGGATCTCCGCCAAGGCGAAGTGACGCTCGTCAATGTGTTTGCCTCCTGGTGCGTGCCTTGCCACCAGGAGCATGACTTGATCATGCGGCTTTCCGCGGACCCTACTCTTGCGCACGCGGGCGTGCGCATGTTCGGGCTTGCCTACAAGGACGAGCCAGAAAACATAAGGCGATTTCTCGCCGAGGGAGGCGATCCCTTCGCGAAAATCGGCGCCGACCGCAAAGGGCGAACCGCGATAGACTGGGGTGTCTATGGCGTGCCCGAAACATTTATCGTCAAAGGCGACGGCACGATCGCCTACCGTTTCGTCGGACCGATCGGCGAGGTGAGTTATCGGGAGGTGATCTTGCCCGAGATTGAAAAAGCGCTGCGGTGATTCGGCGCAATTGAAGTGACTTGCCGTCGATGATTCCGTTCGGCCCATGCTGTTATGGAGGGGATCATGGCACAGCGGCGGATCGGGCAGGAAGGTTTTCGGTTTGGCGCAAGAGCCGAGCGGCAAACGAGCCTCGATGAGCTTGGCGCATTAATCGATTGGTCTAATGCGGATCAGGTTCTTTCGTCGCCCTATCCGGCGCCAAAAGGCGAGAAGGCGTGGCCTCCCTTGGCGAAGTTCAAGGCGCTCTTGCTTGCGGCCTGGCACGATCTTTCCGGCGTGGCGTTGGCCGAGGCTCTCTCCGGCCGGGCGAGCTTCCGGCGCTTTTGCGGCTTTTCCTGCGCCGCGGCGACGCCCGAGCACAACGCCGGGGTAGCGCTTCCGGCGCGAGCTTCTCACGCACGGTCTCGACCGCAACCTGTTTGAGGCGATCTCGCACGATCTTGAGTCCAAGGTCGCTTGCGGGCGCAAGGGCACCTCTCCGCAATTGCTTACCGCGATTGCTTCGCTCATCGATGCCACCGTGATCGGCTGGGTCGGGCGCCCGCGGGCGCCCGCGCATGGCTACAAGCCACCTTGCGGCCGACAAGGACAGCGCATCATCCGCGGCGTCGAGACGACCCCGGTCGAAAAGGCGTGAGGCTCGAAGGCACAATCGCCTGCTGCGGCCCATTCGCGCCTCGGTCGCAGGGCTCTCGACAAATTCCTTCTTTATCGCTTCGCGCGAAGGAATTTGTCTCGAAACGCCCTGCTCCCTCGCCAGGATTGAAAGGATCTCCGGAACCTGGAAGCGCAGCTACCGCTTCCGATGCATGCGATGGATCGGCCTTTCCAAGGCAAGCCTGCAAGTCCATCTCGCGGTCATCGCCTCCACCGTCAAACGGTCTTGGCGCATGCAAACCGCCTGAGCGCTCACTGCCTTATTAAAGTCAAGCCAGCGTCCCGTTAAAGTCAAACAAGCGTCCCGGTAAAGTCAAACCAGCGTCCCGGTAAACTCAAGCTAACACCATGTCAAAGCCAAACCTAAGTAATATTGTCGCCTGATTATAGCGTTACCTATTGCGAGCAAGTGCCTGCTTCGAGACATGCACAACAAAGGAGGCCCGCAGGATTATGAACAGCAATCTTTTTCGGGCGGCAATATACTCCGCAACGATGTGTCTGCGCTCGGCTTCCGTTCATGCGCGGCAAGATCCAGGGGGGCGGGGTGGCTTCGCGAAAACCGCCGGCGAAAAAGCCCCGTGCGATAAGAGAAATCGCCATCGGCTCATCGCTTGGGCCTTAGCGGCCATCTTCGCCCTGGCAGGCTCGGCGGCTACCGCGGAATCGCCTCTTACGGGCGAAAACGCCAAGGAATTGGAACGTTTGCTTGCCGTTCCGGCGGGAAACAAAGCAGTCGATTTCGCTTTCAAGAAGCCGCCGCGCATCCCTGTCGACGCTCTTGATCGTTATTTGATGTGGAATGAGATCGCCCTCGACACGACGGCGATCGACCATACGCCGGTTGATCCAGCAAGCGGCGAGGATCCACGCCGTTTTGGCGAGCAGCTTGGTCCGCCTCGGTCGGCCTATGCGATGGCAATCATTCATATCGCCATGTTCGATGCCGAAAATGCCATTACGAAAAAATTCGTGAGCTATTCCGGCATTCCAGCGGTACACGGTAATGTATCGGTGGACCGGGCCATCGCCCAGGCGGCGCACGACGCCCTGGTCGCTCTATATCCTTTTCAAAAGGACCGCATCGACGCGATTTTTGATGAGGACATTGTTCGAATCCCTGGCACGCAGGCCGCCATCGATGCTGGCGCCGCGCTCGGAACGCAAGCTGCCAACGCGATTATCGCGTTGCGGCAGAAAGATGGCTCGGCGATGCCCGAACCTCGCTGGTTTTCGGCGACGCCGCCCGGCGACTACTATCCCATTGGTTATCCCAACGTTCAGCCCGGCATTTGGCAAGTTGACCCGATTAGCAACCTAGGGGTCGCGCTCGGCGGGAACTGGCCGAAGGTAAAGCCGTTCGTGATGACGTCTGCGGACCAGTTTCGCGCGCCGCCGCCGTTGCCACCGTTCCTGAAAAACAAGGCCTTTAAGCAAACCTTCAACGAAGAGATTCGCATAGGCGGAGACCCCACGCGAGGCACAAATACGAGCCGGACCGATCACCAGACGTTCATAGCTAAGTTCTGGGCGTACGACGGCACGCCGGCGCTATGTGCTCCGCCGCGGTTGTACAATATGATCGCAAGAACAATCGCCCTGCAGCAGAAAATGCGCACGGTGCCGGAAATAGCTCGCTTGTTTGCGCTGGTGAACGTCGCCATGGCCGATGCGGGCCTCGCCTCCTGGGAAACGAAATATTTCTACCAGTTTTGGCGGCCGGTCACAGCAATTCGCCTACTACGTGACCCCAAATTTTACCCCCTCGGCGGTCAGGCCACCAACACGGCGGGTCCGAACTTCACCCCGCCGTTTCCATCCTATACGTCAGGCCACGCAACATTCGGCGGTGCCTTGTTCCAGATCCTGCGCAAATTTTTCCCGGACGAAACACCATTTACGTTTGTTTCGGATGAATGGAACGGCCAGAACAAAGACGTTAACGGCAACATCAGGCCCCTCCGGCCAGCCTCGTTCAAATCGTTTACCCAAGCGGAATGGGAAAACGCGCAAAGCCGACTTTACATGGGCATACATTGGCAGTTCGACGCCAAGAATGGCATCGAACAAGGCAATCAGGTGGCTGACTTTGTTTTCCAGCACGCCTTCCGGCCAGTCCGGGAAGAGAGCCCATGAAAAAGAGGGCGCGGTGCCGTCGCGATTTGCGTTGGAATTTATTTTGACGCGATCTCCAGCGTGACGAGGTTATCTGATCATGCGGCGAGGCCAATGATCTCGCCGCACGGCCTTCCGGCAAGGCTTTGCCAGCCATCGACTTTGCGCATGGCGAACTGGATTGCCGTTAGCATCGAATTCTGTGTCAGTCAGCGGCGCTCCACAGCGGGCCCCCCGGACCGTGGATCACAACGTTGCCGTCATTCTGAACGACCAGGTACGATCCCGGATGCCCCTCGGTGCCCGTGGCCCAAATCGGTCCCCCAGGCCCGTTAAGTACAAAGTTCCCATCGGCCTGCATGATCGCTTGCGTGACTGCGCGGCCGACGGTGCCTGTCGCCCACCCGGCGGCTGCCCCACCTGTATGATATAGGACTAAGTTGCCGTCTGCCTGCAGGGTGAGTGTGAACCCGCCATCCAGGGAGGGGATCGAGCCGCCAACTGCGAGGCTGTCACCAGGATTGAGTCTGTCAGACATGCCTTTCTCCTCCTTTGGTATCGTCGCCAGTTGTGGTGAGTTTGACGATCTCCGGCATGTTGAAGTTACCGCATCGCACGGCGAGGTCAATAATCTGACCGGACGGCTTTTCGGCAAGGCTTTGCCACTCGTCGACCTTGCGCACCGTAATTTGCCTAGAAGACGGCAGCGCCGAAAATAACGTGACTGCGGTTTCGCTGCAAAAGTCTCACCCGCCCGCCGCGCTGGACCAGCGGAGCGCCTCGACGCCCGGCAATTGCTTGCCCTCTAGCCATTCGAGAAAAGCGCCGCCGGCCGTCGAGACGTAGGTGAAGTCCTGGGTTACCGCGGCTTGGTTGAGCGCCGCGATGGTATCGCCGCCGCCGGCGATGGTCTCCAGCGCGCCCACCTTGGTGAGTTGCGCCGCGACCTTGGCGATCGTCATCGTGCCGGTTTGGAATGGCGCGATCTCGAAAGCGCCGACCGGTCCGTTCCAGACGAGCGTCCGCGCAGAAGCAAGAAGGCCTACGGCCTGCGAGATGGTGCGCGGCCCGATGTCGAGGATCATTTGATCCTCCCCCACGGAGTCGATGTCGACGGTCCTTGTGCGCACATCCGGTTCGAGCCGCGAGGCGACAACTACATCGACCGGCAGCACGAGCTTGCAATTTGCCGCATCGGCCTCGGCGATGATCTGGCGGGCGACATCGGCGAACTTCTTCTCGTGGAGGGATTTGCCGACCGCCTTGCCGCTCGCCGCGAGAAGTGTATTGGCCATGGCGCCGCCGACGAACAAATATTCGACCTCGCGCATGAGGTTGCCGAGAAGCTCGAATTTGGTCGAGACTTTCGCGCCGCCGACGATCGCCGCCAGCGGACGCTTTGGGTCGGCCAGCATCCGTTTCAGCATTTCAAGCTCATGCTGCATGCTGCGCCCGATGTAGGCCGGGAGCTTGTGCGCCACCCCTTCGGTCGAAGCGTGCGCACGATGCGCGGTGGAAAAAGCGTCGTTGACGTAAATATCGCCGAGTTCGGCCAAGGCGTCCACGAACGCCGGATCGTTCTTCGTCTCGGCGGCATGGAACCTTGTATTTTCGAGCACGAGGACGCCGCCGTCGTCCATCGCATCGACCGCGCTCTTCGCGACCGCGCCGGCGCAATCGGAAGAAAAGGCGATATAGCGTCCGAGCTGGCGTTCAATCTCCACCGCGACGGGTTTTAGCGAGTGCTTCGGGTCCGGGCCGTTGTTCGGGCGCCCGAGATGCGACAAGAGGATAACCTTGCCTTTTTTTTCCGAAATCTCGCGAATATTCACAAGAATCCGGTCGATGCGGGTCGCATCGGTGATCTTGCCGTTTTCCATCGGGACGTTGAGGTCGGCGCGAACGAGCACCCTCTTGCCGGCGAGGTCCACATCGTCGAGTGTCCGGAACGCGGACATGGGCGCTGTTCTCGTCATAAGAGCTTTCCCATGGCGGCGGCGACATCGATCATGCGGTTCGAAAAGCCCCATTCATTGTCGTACCAGGCCAGGACACGCACGAATGTGCCCTCCATCACTCTTGTCTGATCCATATGAAAGATCGACGAATGCGGATCGTGATTGAAATCGGCGGACACATTCGGGCTTTCGGTGAAGGTGAGAATGCCTTTCAATTGCTGCCGCGAGGCGCGCTTGACCGTGTCCTTGATCTCGTCGGCTGTCGTCTTGCGTTTGGCGACGAATTTGAAATCGACGACGGATACATTGGGGGTGGGCACGCGGATCGCCGCGCCGTCGAGTTTGCCGTTGAGCTCGGGCAGGACGAGGCCGATGGCGCGCGCCGCTCCGGTCGAGGTCGGGATCATCGAAAGCGCGGCCGCGCGTGCCCGGTAAAGGTCCTTGTGCATCGTATCGAGCGTCGGCTGGTCGCCGGTATAGGAGTGGATCGTGGTCATGAACCCTGTTTCGATGCCGATCGCGTCGTTCAGGATCTTGGCGACCGGGGCGAGGCAATTGGTCGTGCAGGACGCATTCGAGACGACAAGATGATCCTTGGTCAGCTTGGCGTGATTGACCCCAAAGACCACCGTCAGATCGGCGTGGTTGGCCGCCGCCGAAATGAGAACCCGCTTGGAGCCCGCCTTTAAATGCGCGGAGGCTTTCTCCTTCGAGGTGAAAAACCCGGTGCATTCGAGCGCGATGTCGACGGCAAGCTCCCTGTGCGGCAATTCGCGCGGATCGCGGATCGCGGTCACCTTGATCTGACCCTCGCCCAAATTGATCGAGTCGCCCACGACCTTGATGTCGCCGGGAAACCGGCCGTGCACGGAATCGAAGCGCAGCAAATGGGCGTTGGTCTCGACCGGACCGAGATCGTTGATCGACACAACCTCAATATCCTTGCGCTTCGATTCGGCAATCGCGCGCAGGATATTGCGGCCGATGCGGCCAAATCCGTTGATAGCGACTCGAATCGCCATTGCTTCTCCTTCACCGCGGGGGGATCGGCCGGAGCCGCGCTGTCCCGCATGGCATGTTGGTTATTTTAGCACGCGTCAACCGTTGCAACACCGCATCGCAGCCTGGGCGACGGCTTCTGGCGTAATGTTGAAATAATTGTAAACATCCTTGTGGGGCGCGCTGGCGCCAAACCCGTCATGGGTCACTTTATCGTCGTGGGCCGGCATCAAAGGTTTACTCCACGGGCGGAATTGGCGAAATCGTGCGCGATTGCGGCATCAAGCGGGGCGGGCCGCGTGCTACAAAAGTATGGTTGGCTCAGTCTGGCAACCGCCGCTTGTATCGATGTTCTTCTTTAATGTCGCGCTTTAGCGTTTTATGCCGCAAAAACGATTTCGCCGCGACTTATGCCTTATTGTCGCGGCGCTGGGCCATTATCCTGACCATAAGCACTTAGCGCGCGGCGGCCGGTTTGTCGACCGGCGCCATAGGCATTCTGGGCAAGACGCCGCGACGACAAGGCGCGGGCATGCTTTTCTCAAATTTTCGTTTTATTCGGCGGGAAAGCAAAAATTTGCGAGAAGAAACACCGCTCATTTTTCGAGGCCGTTGGGACGGGGCACAAATAATGCTTGGATATTCTCATCATGAAGGCGCTCGCATGGCATGATCGAGGACGCCGCCACGACAACCAAATTGCCCGAGCGCCTCGACGCGGCGCTAAAGCGGCTCGCCGCCGCGCTCGATCGGCTCGACGCGGCCAGCGAGCGGCGGGCCAAGGCGGACGCCCTGCGCACCAATCTCGAGGACGAGCTTGCGGTCATGCAAGACGACCGTTCGCGGCTCGCGGTCGAACTCGACGGCGCCATCGCGCGCGCGAAGTCGCTGGAATTGGCGAACGAAGAAGTTGCCCGCAGGCTGAACGGCGCGAGCGCGGAGATAAGGGAGGTTCTCGCCGAGGCAGTGAGGCTGTCGGGGAAGGGGTAGGAGTTTGTTTTGGCGCGATCTCCCGCAAGATGTGGTTACCCGATCATGCGGCGAGGTCAACGATCTGATCGGAGGGCCTTTCGGCGAGGCTTTGCCAGCCGTCGATCTTGGCAATGGTTATCTGCCCTGACGCCAGCAAAGTCCAGAACAACATCGCGGCGGTTTTCGCCCCCTTCAGGAGGCAGCCAAGCGGACCGTGCTCCGAGGCTGTCTGCTGCGATACGACCGGATGGCCTCCGATCCACATATAACCTCGCATCAGAATTCAGACAATTTGGGAATCCCGACGCGATTCTATCAAAATTCATCCCGCTCTAAAAACTGATCGCAGTGCGCAGTACCAGAACGGCGGCGTCGGGGATCCGCCCGACAAAAGGATTAAGGGGATCGATAACGCCGCCGCCGGGATGGAAGATATATTGAAAATCTGGTTGAATGGTCCAACCGGCAACGATCTGCGCCTGATAAGTGAGTTCGACCACCAATTCATAATTGCGCAATGGCAATGCGGTTTTTTCAAAGAAGGCTTTTTCAAGATCGAGTTCCCTGAGACCGGGAGAGAGCTGCGAAAAGGATGCCGCGAGGCCAAAACTGTCGTCCGGCCGCTTATCCCACAGCCGCATGAAATTGACCCCTGCTTCGGCATAAAGGTCTATTAGATTGCGATCGGAAGGACTCCATGAAGCACGTGCGAACGCGCCGACACCTTTTTTGGGATCGTCGCCCGGCAGGCGCCAGAGCATCTGATCGATGGCGCCATAAACGCCATAATCGCCCCTGTGGGTCCGCGCGACGCCGTTGCTCGATGGCGCGGCGAGCGAATTACCGTCGACGTCAAAATGCACATCGTCGAACTTGCCGAAGTGATGCCATCCTCCAAGCTTGATAGTCCCGGCGAGCCCCTGTGCGGTCTTCTCTTGATTGTAGTTGTATTGCGCTTCGACCATCAGCAGTGGCGGATCCTTGAGGCGAAAGTTTAACCCGGCTGGGTCCTTAATTTGTTCCGTGCCCGTGAACCCTGCCCCGGCGGGATCGCCATTGTACAACCCGGTAAGAAGAGCGAGTTGATCGTTCGGAGTCACTTTGAGGCGAACACCCGGAGTAGTCAGCGGATAGTTGGGTCCTCCGCCCCCTGGCAGATCCGATGCGAATATCAGCGGCCAGCCGAACGTGCTGTTTACATATAGACTGTTGCCAAATTCGCTGATAAAAAACTGATTGTCGGCTGCTAATTGACCAATGCGGATCGAGGCCAAATCGCCCAACTTCTGCTCGACCCAAAGCTCGAACAGCCGCGTCGCTGGCCGCGCCTCGATGCTGTCGACTCTCGTAAGGTTGAAGATGTTGGACGCCGACAGCTGACGCCCGTGGATCTGATAAGCGTTGACGCGAAAACTGAGGCCGTCCAACCCAGCAATCTTTGCGAGGTCCGCGTCGAGCACCATGTAAAGAAGGCCTTCATAAGCGGCGCCCTGCTTGACGCCGCCCGTGGGATTGCCCAAGCCATCCGCAAAGTAATCCAATCGCAAATTGTAGCCGAGGTCGAGCAGCCCTTTCTTGAACTGGGCAAGCACCGGAATGCTAGAGGCGATCGTTGGCGGCAGCTCTGGCGGTAGCTGTTCGTTTACCGGCGTCGGCGCATTGCCACTCGCTTCCTGCGCTTGCGCCAAATTGCCAGAAAACGCGGCGCACCCGGAAGCAAGAAGCAGACAAAGCGAAAGCCTCCGCCACATGTGTGCCTGCCAAGAGATCACGCGAGCGGGTCCGGCCATCTGGTTTGCTCCAGCCTCGATTTGCGCGGTTCAGCCGCCGTTCGGGACTAGGTCGAAGCCGGCTGGAGGAAAGCCAACCGCTTCGTAACTGGGATTGGCCGGAGCAAACCAAGCGCATTCGCGCTGATCCAAGTGAAGGCGGGCGACGAAACGGAAGGTGCCGGCCCCGTGCCCGCCGCAAGGTCCGCCGCGAAAGCTGGTATCGGAAGATTGGCGATCACGGCGGCACCGGCGGCGAATATCTTCCCGAGGCGCATGCGAGAGGAAGGCACGTCTCGCCACCCAAAAGCCGTCTTGATCCAAACCATCTTGGTGTCTCCCCGTATTCCGCACCAACAAACGCGCTCGCCCAGGCATGAAGACATGAGGACGTTTTTTGTCAATGGAGTGGAGGAACTTAAGATGGCAAGGGTGTTGGATCAGTTTGAAATTTGCGTGACAATGACCTGATTTGGCATGCTCGCGAACGGAACCGCGCTGACCTTTCCAATGTTCCACGAACGTCAATCCCGGCCCCGGCAACTTGTTCATGTGTTGGGTGCTGGAACGCAAGATTACCGACCAGCTCGCGCTCGGCGTCGAATTGTTCCACCGGACGCCCGACAAGACGGGCGGAGTGCGACGGGGTTTCAACGTCGGCGGAATCTCGAAGTGACTGGCGGAGAAGCACCGCCTAAAGTCCATAATTCAAAGCATCTTAAGCCGCCTCCCGCGCTTTAGAGACCGATTGTTTTTCCATAAGGAGGGCTAAGCCAGGATGTTCTCGCTGACACTGCTCA